>JBJXEH010000107.1:0-9732 GCA_046153995.1 Micropepsaceae bacterium | reverse complement strand
CACCGAATGCACGCTCTTCAAAATAGTCGGCACTTCGGCCATCGGCACTTGGTTGTGGCTGACATAGGACGACACGATCCCTGTTGCGAGCTGCAGCAGATGATCCATCGATTTGCCGTTGTCTGATTTGCCGTCGGTCATCGAAGGTATCCCAAGTTGTAAGAAGTGAAGTATGTGTCTTTGTTCGTGAATCAATGGCGTTGCTGCTGTTTTATGAACCTGCACCGTCATTTCTGCAAGTCGAGGTAAGAATATCCACCGATGTTATTTCACGATGGTTGGCTGGAACATGTGTGAGGGAAATATTTCAAACTATTCACCCTCGCGAGACTGGACGCCCGATGCCGATCCCGCGTTGTTCATTTGGCTAGGAAGGAAGTCCGCCGCCCGTTAACCGCTTCCGTCTAGAACGCTGAGTGTCCAGCGTTAGCGACAATAGTAATAGCGGGATTGATTGGCTGCTTCGCAAATGCTTGTGTGAGGTCGTGGGTCAGGGTAGCCCGGGACACAAGCCCGGGTAGGGTAGCACTAAGCGATGAGATGTCCTTTTTGTCAGCACGACGACACGCAGGTCAAAGACAGCCGTCCAACGGAAGATAACGCCGCGATCCGGCGCCGGCGGGTATGTCCCGCATGCGGCGCGCGGTTCACGACGTTCGAGCGGGTGCAGTTGCGCGACTTGATCGTGATCAAGAAAACCGGGCGGCGCGCGCCGTTCGATCGCGACAAGTTGATGCGTTCGATCCAGCACGCGATCCGCAAACGGCCGGTCGAGCCCGAGCGCGTGGAGCGCATGGTCAACGGCATCGTGCGGCGGCTTGAGAGTTCGGGCGAGACGGAAATCCCCTCGACGACGATTGGCGAACTTGTCATGCAGGGTTTGGGCAACCTCGATACGGTCGCTTATGTGCGTTTCGCGTCGGTTTACAAAAATTTCCGCGAGGCAAAAGATTTCGAGAACATCATCGGTCAGCTGACCGATGGCGACACCAAGGGCGGTTAAGCCACGCGCGCCGGCGACAACGACGAACGGTACATGGCGCTGGCGCTTTCGTTGGCGCGGAGAGGGCTGGGTCGCGTATGGCCGAACCCGTCTGTCGGCTGCGTGATCATCGATCGGGACGGGCATATCGCAGGGCGCGGGCGAACGCAGGACGGCGGCCGGCCGCATGCTGAGACGGAAGCGTTACGAGAGGCTGGCGCGCGCGTGCGCGGTGCAACCGCCTATGTGTCGCTTGAGCCGTGCGCGCATCAAGGCCAGACAGGGCCTTGCGCGCAGGCGCTGATAGATGCGGGTGTCGCACGCGTCGTCAGCGCGATCGAAGACCCCGATCCCAGGGTTGCGGGCAGGGGGCATGCGATGCTCACAGCGGCTGACGTTTCGGTGCGAACCAACGTGCTGGCCGCACAGGCCAAAGCGCTGAATGAAGGCTTCATTTCGCGCGTCGCCCGCGGGCGGCCGTTTGTGACGCTAAAACTTGCGACGACGCTTGACGGAAAGATCGCACTGCCCAATGGCGAGAGCCGCTGGATTACCGGGGAACGCGCGCGGGCGCATACGCACCTGGAGCGCGCGCGGCACGATGCAGTGGTGGTGGGCGTCGGGACGGCATTGCAGGACGATCCGGAACTGACATGCCGGCTGCCTGGCGTGCGCGCCGCCGGGCCGGTGCGGATCGTCGTCGATTCCAAGGCGCGTTTACCGCTCAGTTCCAAACTAGCCACCTCCGCTAAGACGACGCCGGTTTGGGTACTAACGGCCGAAAGCGCGGATACGCTTCAATCCGCCGGTGTGAAGGTGTTGCGGGTTTCCGCTGCGGCGGGCGGGCTCGATCTCGATGCGGCGATGAAAGCGCTTGGCTCCCAAGGATTGACGCGCGTGCTCGTCGAAGGCGGGGCAACGCTTGCATCGGCGCTGCTGAAACTGGGTCTCGTTGACCGATTGCTATGGTACCGCGCGTCATCGCTGATGGGCGAAGGGATTGCCGCCGTAGCGTTGGATGGCCTTAGCTCCCTTAAGGATATGCCCCGGTTCGTGCGCGAGGAGACAATTAGCCTCGGCGAAGACGTGCTGGAAACTTACCGCCCGGCCACCTAATACTCCCGCCCATGTTCACTGGCATCATCACCGACGTCGGCACCGTGCAACTGATCGCCAAGCGCGGCGACACGACTGTCAAGATCGCGACCGCCTACGATCCGGCCGCGATCGCAATCGGCGCGTCGATCGCGTGTTCGGGTCCGTGCCTGACCGTGATCGCGAAGGGCGGCAAGGCGGGGGACGCGTGGATCTCGGTCGAAGTGTCCGCGGAGACGCTGTCCAAGACGACGCTCGCCGATTGGGCCGTGGGTTCGCCGGTTAATCTCGAACGGTCGCTCAAGGTCGGCGAAGAGATCGGCGGGCATATCGTGAGCGGGCACGTCGACGGCGTGGGCGAGGTTGTCTCCGTGACGCCGGAAGGCGACTCCGTACGCTACAAAATCAAGGCGCCGAAGCAGCTCGCGAAGTTCATCGCACCGAAAGGCTCGATCGCGCTGGACGGCACGTCGCTGACCGTGAACGAAGTCGATGGCAACACGTTCGGCGTGAACATCATCCCGCACACGTCGAAAGTTACGACCTGGGGCGGCATCAAGGCGGGCGACAAGATCAACATCGAAATCGACATGCTGGCGCGTTATCTCGCGCGGCTGAAGGAGTTCGCATGACGAAGAGCGAATTCCACGACTTCATTTCCGCTCCGGAAGAGATCATCGAGGACGCGCGCAATGGGCGCATGTTCATCCTGGTCGACGCGGAGGACCGTGAGAACGAGGGCGACGTCATCATTCCGGCGCAGATGGCGACGCCGGACGTCATCAACTTCATGGCCAAGCACGCGCGCGGCCTTGTGTGTCTTGCGCTGACGCAGGAACGGGCCGAGACGCTGAAGCTGCCGATGATGTCGCGCGATAACGGCACGCAGCACAAAACGGCGTTCACGGTTTCGATTGAAGCGAAAGAAGGCGTCACCACGGGCATCTCCGCGCACGATCGGGCGCGCACGATTTCAGTCGCGATCGACCCAACAAAGGGGCAGGCGGACATCGTGACGCCCGGACATGTATTCCCGCTGGTCGCGCGGCGCGGCGGCGTGTTGGTGCGTGCGGGTCATACGGAGGCGGCTGTTGATATCGCGAGGCTCGCAGGGCTGATCCCCTCCGGCGTCATCTGCGAGATCATGAACGACGACGGCACGATGGCGCGTTTGCCCGATCTCGTGAAGTTCGCACAGCTGCACGGGATGAAGGTAGGCACGATCGCGGACTTGATCGCCTATCGCAGGCGGCATGATCACTTCATCACGCGCTCGGTCGAGACGGAGCTCGACAGCCATCACGGCGGCAAGTTCAAAATGATGCTCTACGTCAATACCGTGGAGTATGCCGAACACATCGCGTTGGTGAAGGGCGATATCTCGAAGGGCGGGCCGGTTCTCGTGCGTATGCATGCGGTCAATCTGTTCGACGATCTGCTTGCCGTGCGCGGCGGACGTGACGACGTTCTGACGCGGTCGATGGAGGTTATAGATGAGGAAGGGCGCGGCGTGATCGTGATGATCCGCGAAAGCCGCGGGACCTATGTCTCCGACCTGCTGATGCGCAAGCAGCCGGAGCCCGAGTCGACGCCGCGGCGGCTGAAGGAGTACGGCGTGGGGGCGCAGATTCTGCTCGATCTGGGCGTGCGCGATATGATCCTTCTCACGAACTCGGCGTCGCGTAAGATCGTGGGGCTCGAGGGCTATGGCCTGCGCGTCGTCGATACGCGCATGGTCGGCTCGCGGCACAAGAGCTAGGTGATGACCAAAATTCTCATAGTCGAGGCGCGGTATTATGCGGACATTTCCGACGCGCTTCTGAAGAGCGCGAAGGCGGTGTTGCAAGACGCTGGCGCCGAGGTCGAGGTGTTGACCGTGCCCGGCGCGCTTGAGATTCCGGGCGCGATCGCGATGGCGCGCGGCTACGACGGATATGTGGCGCTGGGTTGCGTCATTCGCGGCGAGACCACGCACTACGAGATCGTGTCCAACGAGTCCGCGCGCGGGCTAATGGATTTGACCGTGCGCGAGCAGATCGCGATCGGGAACGGCATTTTGACAGTTGAAGACGAGGATCAAGCGTGGGCGCGCACGGATGCGAACCGCGTGGAGGATAAGGGGGCGAACGCGGCGAACGCGGCGCTCGCAATGGCGGCATTGCGCGCCAAGTACGGATCGATGTGATGGGTAAGAAGAACAAGAAGCCCTACCGCCCCAAGCGCCGCACAGAGGACAAGTCGCGCGGCGCTTCGCGGCTGGCCGCCGTGCAGGCGCTCTATCAGATGGAGCTGGCGGGGCAGGGGATCGACGCCGCCTTGAACGAGTTCATCGAGCATCGCTTAGGCCGCGAGATCGAGGGCGAGCAGTATATGGAGGCCGACAAAAAGTATTTCGCGAACCTCATGCGCGGCGTCGTCGAGCAGCAGGAAGACATCGACCGCGCGATCGCGCGGTCGGTCGCGAAGGAGTGGCCGTTCGACCGGATCGACCCCACGATGCGGGCCATCTTGCGCTCCGCGGCGTTTGAGTTGATGTCGCTGCCGGACGTTCAAGCGCGCATCATCGTGAACGAGTACATGCACATCGCGACCGCGTTCTTCGACGAGGGCGAGGAGAACACGTTCTTGGCCGGTGTGCTGAACCGGCTAGCCCGCGATCAGCGGCCGGCAGCGCCCGTCGCCGCCGAGCCATGAGCCGCAAGCCTAAGCGCAGCGGCGAATTCGAACTCATTGCGAAGTATTTTGCGCCGCTCGCGAAGGGCGAACCCGGTGCGCTGGGCCTAAGGGACGACGCGGCTTATCTGAAGCCGCGCCTGGGCCATGATCTCGTGCTCACGACCGATGCGATCGTGGCTGGCGTTCATTTCCTGCCCGGCGACCCGCCGGAGACAGTGGGGCAGAAGGCGTTGCGCGTGAACCTGTCCGACCTTGCGGCAAAGGGAGCGGTCCCACGGGGGTATCTGTTGACGCTCACGCTGCCAGGCGACATCGAGGAGGCCTGGCTCGCGGCGTTTGCGAAGGGCCTGAAGGCCGATCAGGCGAAATTCGATATTGCCTTGTTGGGTGGTGACACGACAGCGACGCCGGGTGTCACGACGGTTAACATCACAGCTGTTGGCGAAGTTCCGCACGGGAACATGCTAACGCGCGGCGGAGCACAGACCGGCGACGATGTGTGGGTGACCGGCACGATCGGCGATGCGGTGCTCGGGCTGAAGTTGCTGAAGGGCGATAGCTTGGATTTGAGCAATGCGCATCGGTTGTCGCTTGTCGCCCGGTATCGGGTGCCAGAGCCGCGCTCGGCGATCGGACCGCGGTTGGTTGGGTTGGCGCACGCGTGCATCGACGTTTCGGACGGATTGATCGCAGACCTCGGCCATGTCTCTGAGGTGTCGAAGGTAGGCATCGAGGTTGCGGTGCGCGACGTTCCGCTATCGGCAGCCGCGAAAGCGGCAGTCCGGCAGAGCGTCGAAATTGGCGAGCTGCTGAGCGGCGGCGACGACTATGAGCTAGCGTTTGCGGCGCCGGCTCCAGCCCGTGCGCGCCTGCTTTCGCTTGCTGCGGAGACGGGGGTCGCTCTGACGCGCATCGGGCGTGTCGTGAAGGGGCGTGGCGTTACGATTTTAGCAGCCGATGGCAAATCCGTTCGCTTTGGCCGGCCCGGCTACACCCATTTCTGAAGCGTTAATGAATTAAGGCTTCACGGCACGTTAAAGCCTGAAGGCGCATGATGGTGGCTCTTAGGAGTATCCAATCGTGCGCTTCATTCTCGCGCTGATTTTGCTGATCGTGGTGTTCGGTTCGCCCGCGCCGCAAGGCAACAAAGACGAAGGCCAGCCCGCGAACTGATCGCGCTGGTTGTTTCGCTAGGACCTTGTGTCCCTGAAAACAGGGGCGAACGGGCCCCACGCCCCTGCGGCGAATTTCCTACTTTTCCGCGACTTTGCTGTATTGCCTCGCTTTGGGTGCTTTGGCATGGTCCGCCCTCTTTTGGCCGGGGGGCCAATGCGAGTCGGCAAGGCTCGCGCGCGGCGCTTCTCCCCGGATCCCCGAGACTTTGGTCCCCCTAAAGACTCGGCAACTCCAATTCATAAGGTCTTGAGGCAATGGATACGTTGACTGGACTGTCGATCGTGCTGGCCTGTGCGGCGGCAGGGCTCGGCTATGGCTTTTGGGCACGCCAATCGGTGCTGACGGCGCCCGCTGGCAACGCGCGAATGCAGGAAATCGCAGCGGCGATTCAGGAAGGCGCGAAAGCGTTTTTGGATCGCCAGTACAAGACGATTGCCGTCGTTGCCGTGTTTGTCGCCTTAATTGTTGCCGCCGCGTTCCAGAGCTGGGTTCAGCCGCTCGGTTTCATCATCGGCGCAGTTTGCTCAGGCCTTGCCGGTTACATCGGCATGAACCTCTCGGTGAAGGCGAACGTGCGCACGACCGAAGCGTCGCGCAAGGGCTTGGCCGAAGGTCTGGCCATCGCGTTCAAGGCGGGCGCCTCGACGGGTATGCTAGTCGTCGGTCTCGCGCTCATCGCGATCGCCGGATACTACGGCCTATTGACGGTCATCGGCTTCGACATCAATGACGCGAAGCAAAATCGTACCGTGGTCGAGGCCTTGATTTCTCTAGCACTCGGCGCGTCGGTGATTTCCATCTTCGCCCGTCTGGGCGGCGGCATCTTCACCAAGGGTGCGGACGTCGGCGGCGACATGGTCGGCAAGGTCGAGGCCGGTATTCCCGAAGATGATCCTCGCAACCCCGCCACGATCGCCGACAACGTGGGCGACAACGTTGGCGACTGCGCAGGCATGGCGGCCGACCTGTTCGAGACCTACGTGGTCACGATCGGCGCGACGATGGTACTTGCCTCGATCTTCTTCGAGGCGGATCGCGGGCTCATGATGCTCTATCCGCTGCTGATAGCGGGCGTTTGCGTCATCGCGTCGATCATCGGTGCATTTTTCGTGCGCCTGGGCGCGTCGAAGAACATCATGGGTGCGCTCTACAAGGGTTTGATCGTCTCGGCGGTTATCTCGCTCGGGCTCATCCTTGCAATCACGTACCAGGTGATCGGTTTCGACCGGGTGCTCACGACGTCAAGCGGCTTTAGCTTCAACGGCTTCACGCTGTTCTTGTGCGGCGTCGCAGGCCTTGCAGTGACCGGTCTGATCGTTTGGATCACGGAGTACTACACGGGCACCGGCTACCGTCCGGTACGTTCGATCGCTAAGGCGTCGGTGACGGGCCATGGCACGAACGTTATCCAGGGCCTCGCCGTTTCGATGGAAGCGACGGCATTGCCGGCGCTCGTCATCGTCTGGGGCATTGTTGTGACGTACATCCTGGCAGGGCTCTTCGGCATCGCGATCGCGACGACGACGATGCTGTCGCTTGCCGGCATGATCGTGGCGCTCGACGCGTTCGGTCCGGTGACGGACAACGCAGGCGGCATCGCCGAAATGGCGGGCCTCGATAAGGAAGTGCGCAAGACGACCGACGCACTCGACGCCGTCGGCAACACGACGAAGGCGGTGACGAAGGGCTACGCGATCGGTTCGGCGGGTCTGGGCGCTCTCGTTCTGTTTGCGGCCTATACCGAAGACCTGAAGCACTTCATGCAGAACGCGGGCGAGTTCCCGTTCTTCAAAGACACGATCGTGAACTTCGGCTTGTCGAACCCGTGGGTGGTCGTCGGTCTCTTCATCGGCGGCATGCTGCCGTACCTTTTCGGTGCGATGAGCATGACGGCGGTGGGCCGTGCGGCCGGTGCGGTTGTCGAGGAAGTGCGGCGTCAGTTCAAGGAAAAGCCCGGCATCATGAAGGGCACCGAGAAGCCTGACTACGGCCGCGCGGTCGACATGCTGACCAAGGCCGCGATCAAGGAAATGGTCGTGCCATCGCTGCTGCCGGTGCTGTCGCCGCTGGTGCTGTTCTTTGCGGTGATGCTGATCGCGGGCAAAGGCGCTGCACTCTCGGCGCTCGGCGCGATGTTGATGGGCGTAATCTTGACGGGTCTCTTCGTCGCGATCTCGATGACGTCGGGCGGCGGCGCTTGGGACAACGCCAAGAAGTACATCGAAGACGGTCACTTCGGCGGCAAGGGTTCGGACGCGCATAAGGCTGCCGTCACGGGTGACACTGTCGGCGATCCGTACAAAGACACAGCCGGTCCCGCCATCAACCCGATGATCAAGATCACGAACATCGTGGCGTTGCTGCTGCTGGCCGCGCTCGCGCACATGTAAGCGCGACAAACGACACAAAGAAAAAGGCCCCGGGAACTCCCGGGGCCTTTTTTTGTTGTCTGGGGCTTCAGCGTCCGTCGCCGCCGGGGCGGCCTGGGCCTTGTTGCTGGCCGGGTGCGCCGGCAGGTGCCGCACCCATGTTGCCGAACAGCTGCTGCAGGAACGTCATTTCCTTGCCGCGGCTCGGCGTTTCGCGATCGACCAGCGCGATCACCTGGCCGTCTGCGATGCCGTACTTGCGGATGTCGTTGACCTTGCCGTCGTCGGCGAATTGGATGGCGAGGATTTGGCGCTTCGTGACGTCGGGCTTGAAGAACGCATAGCGCTCCTGCTCGGTCGAGATGTAGTACCAAGTCGGGTCGCCGAATGTCGCGGTCGAGGAGGGCGTACCCAGCTTCTCCTGCACGCTGTCGCGGGTGTCGGCGCCCAGCGAGACGGTTGCGACCTTTTCGTCGTCGGGCACATAGCCGCGGACGTCCTTGATGGGCGCACAGGCTGCAAGGCCCGCAACCGCCAAAATCGAACCGGTCAGAACTACGCGCGATACCATTGGAGGACTCCTTAAAGCCCCTGGGGCTTGAAACGGACAGTTGACCTACCGCCAGGCTTGCCTAATTTCAAGCGAAAGCCATAAGACCCCGGAAAGTCAGCCCGCCTTGCGCACTCTTCTCTCATTTCTTTCGCGCGGGCGCGAGCGGTCGCGCCAGGGGGCGTTCATCTACAACGCCATCGTCGGACAGGCGCGCCGGCCGCAGTTCTATGAGTCGCTCGACGTCCCTGACACGATCGACGGGCGGTTCGACCTGATCGTGCTGCATGCGGGAATGTATCTACCGCGCCTGAAAGCAGTGCGGAGCGAGGGCAAGGCCCTGGCGCAAGCGGCATTCGACCAGATGTTCGTGAACTTCGAACACAATCTGCGCGAACTCGGCGTTGGCGACATGGGCGTACCGCGCAGGGTCAAGGGGATGGTGTCGGCGTTTTACGGGCGCGTCACCGCCTACGATACGGCGATCAAAGACGGCGACGTAGAGGCCTTACGCGCCGCACTGCAGCGCAACGTCTATCGCGGTGCAGAGGTTGCGCCGCCAAAGGTGCATGCGCTCGCGAACTATGTGCGCGCGACACACGAGGCGCTGAAAGCGGCGGGCGACACCGACATCGCGGCCGGCACGTTTGCGTGGCCTGCGCCGTGAGCGACGGACACGGGTTTCGCCGCATGGTGTCGGTGTCGAAGATCGGCGACGCCGGCTTCCAGCAGACCGTGAGCGCGCGGGCAGAGGAGCTTCCGGCGATCGCGGCCTATCTGGAACTTGCCGGCGTAAAGGCGCTGAAGGGCGAAATCGCGCTGGAACGTTGGCGCGGCAAGGGCGTGCGCGTCGTAGGGAGTTTGATCGCCGACGTCGTGCAGAC
>JBJXEH010000106.1:0-11280 GCA_046153995.1 Micropepsaceae bacterium | reverse complement strand
CTTTCACGGATGGATGTAAGTGGAAGCGGGCGGCGAAGCGGCGCGGCGACGTGGGCCCGCGAGGGACGAGGCGGTCTTCACCGCGGATGTCGTTGCCGTCGTGGGCGACGAAGATGTCGCGATGGTGGACGAGGCCGAACGGCTTTGTGTAGCCGTCGTGGCTGGTGTCGAGCAGGATGCCCGCTTCGTTTTCGTGGCGCTTGTGTTCGATGCGGGTCGGGCCGTCGATTAAACGCAGGCCAAGGACGCGTTGCGCCCAGGCGCCGTTGACGACGTGCGCGGACGATGTGTCGGCTATCGTGACCGTCGAGTGCGCGGCGGTGGCGCGCATCGCCTGCACCCACGCGGCGCCCTTCATCGGCGCGGTGCCGCCGTTGACGATGATACGCTCATCGCCCGCCGACAATTCGAACGAGAGCGTGCCCGCGTGTGCGCCGCGCGACATGTCGCCCGGAGGGGCCGCGCCGCAGTCGGCGATTATCAGCGTCTCGCCGCACGCGATGCGGTGATAGCCTGCTTGCGCGGAGTGCAGCGTTTCGCGGGTGCGGCCGGTGTCGTAGCTCAGCAGCGTTTGCGGCCAGTCGCCGACGCCTTCCGTGCCGCCGTTGAACAACGCGAGCCTGCCATCGCCGTGCAGCATGAAGCGGATCATCGGCATCATGCGGTCGAGTGCGCGGCGGATCGTGACGGGCACGATCAGGTCGCGCTGCGTCATCGCATCGACTAGCGAAAGCAGGTCGCTTGCCACACTCAACACCGTTTCCGGATTGCGCGAGATGTGGCCGCCGTCGGGCAGGATTTGTTCGCCGAGTTCTTCGGAGAGCATGTGCAGGCCCTTGGCCATACGCGCGTCGCCATCGGGCAGGAATACGCCCGACTGCACAAGGCCGATGGCGGCGACCATGCGATCGAGGCCTGCGGGTGCCGCCTGTGCTGTCTTCAGCAGGTGACGCGCTTGGCGCGCCATCGAGAGCAGCACGCGCGAGCGGAACAGCACGTCGGCGTTCGCCAAGATCAAGCGGCCGAAGCTTGCCCAGGTGATCAAACGGCGCGCCGTCACATGCGGGCGCCAGGCGACTTCGTGCCAAGTGCCGTGCGTGCGCACCCAATGGGCGATGAGCTGGCGCAGGTGTTCCTGCACCGGCTCCGAGCCACCGGCGTCGAAGTGGCGGAGCCAGTGGAACGAGTGCAGGCTCTCCGCCCACTCGTCGCTTGGCGGCTTGATGAAGAACGGCGAACCGTCGCGCGCGGTCGCGTCGCCGCCGGGCAAACGGAAGCGGCCCATGATGAGCAGCTCCGCTTCTGCGATGCTCTTCGGATGGAAGCTGCGCGGGTTGACGAAAATGCGGTCGGGGGCGGGGCCGTTCAGGCTGCGCTGCCAGATCGGGCTTTTGTGAAGTAAGCGTTGCCAGGATGCGCCCATACCGGCGCGGGCGCCCGCGATCAAGTCGCGCGCGTTCGCGAACATGCTGAACTTGTAGGCGGCGGGCGCGTCGCTTGCTTCAACCGCCACGGAGCTTTGCGATGTTGTCGCGATAGCGGGTTGGGCCGCCTGCAAACGCGGCGGTTCCGGCGACGAGGACGTCGGCTCCTGCTTCGACAGCGAGGGCAGCGGTTTGCCCATTGATACCTCCGTCGACCTCCAACTCGATAGGCCGCCCTACGCGATCGATCAGCGCACGCAACTCACGCATCTTCGCGCGCTGACCATCGATGAAGCTTTGTCCCCCGAATCCCGGATTGACGGTCATCACGAGAATCAGATCGATGTCGCCCAAGATATGCTCGATCAGGGAAATGGGCGAACCCGGATTGAGGGACACACCCGCCTTTTTTCCTAGGCTCTTGATCAGCTGGACCGTCCGGTGGACGTGAGGGCCCGCTTCCGGGTGCACGGTGATGATGTCGGCGCCCGCGTCGGCGAACTCCTTAATGTAAGGATCGACCGGCGAAATCATCAGGTGAACGTCGAGCGGCAGCTTCGTGTGGGGGCGCAGCGCCTTCACCATTTGCGGGCCGATCGAGATGTTCGGGACGAAGTGGCCGTCCATGACATCGACGTGGATGTAGTCAGCGCCAGCTTCGGTGATGGCGCGGACTTCCTCACCCAGCCTGGCGAAGTCGGCAGCGAGGATCGACGGGGCGATTTTGGGCTTTTTCATAGGAGCCGCTTTAGCGATTCGAGGGGGTTCGCGCAAATGCGGCCAGCAAAAAATCCGTGGGCTGGGCGAGCATTTGGCTTCACTTCGTGCCTCGGGACGGCTTGGCGAGCAGGCCGTTGAACAGCATGTCGAGGTGGGCATCCACCATCCGGTCCATGTCGAGGTCGCGGTGCCCCATCATGAGGCGGCGGATATTTTCGGCGTTGATGGGCCCCATGACGGCGAAAGGTGCGTAGTCCAAGTCGATGGTGCGGAGTTCGCCGCGGGCGATGCCTTCCTTCAGCGTCTCCCTTAACAGCGCGAGCCCGCGCCGCGGAATCTCCTCGAGATAAAACTCGACGAGTTCGCTGAACTTCGGCCCGTCGGCGATCATCAGGCGCAAGAGGCTGACGGCCTCAGGGTTCTCCGCGACGTGCTTGTAGGCGCCTTTCACGAAGCGGCGGATACGCGTGGGTACGTCGAGGTTTTGGTCCTTCAAGACTTCGTCAACGGCACGGAATTGCGGCGTGATCAGTTTGTGCACGACCGCTTTGAACAGCTCTTCCTTGGACGCGAAGTAGACGTAGATCGTGCCCTTCGTGCAGCCCGCGCGCTCGGCGATCTCGTCGAGGCGGGCCGCAGCGAACCCATCGCGCGTGAAGACGGTGAGGGCGGCGGCGAGGATCTCGTCCGGCCGTTCCTCCTTGCGCCGGCGGCGGGTTTCGGGGGCTTCCGTGCTCATTTTTAGCCTTTTCGTTGGTTAGCGCGATTTTTTGTCAGAATGCTATTGACTGACCGATTAGTCAATAATATGTATTGACTGACTGGTTGGTCAATAACTGCTGGCGAGGTTGGCAGGGGGATCGGCCGAGAAACAAGGGATTTCCGCCATGCCGTCTTTGAAATCGACCCTCACGAAGCTGCCCCTCCCCCTGGCCCTTGGTGCCGCGGGCGGGGCGATGGTCCTGACCTTTGGGCTCGCGACCGCGATCTTGGCGCCGGCCAAGAGCGAAGCAGCCTCGATCGAGACGCAGAGCGCGGGGCTTGCCGTCACGACGACGGAAGTCGCCACGGCAAGGCTGCCGCTCAGCATTCCGGCGTCGGGCACGATTGGGGCGGTCGACGAGATCATCATCGGCTCCGAGGTCGGCGGTCTTGCGATCAGCGAGCTGCTTGTCGATGAGGGCGATCAGGTGAAGCGGGGTCAGGTGTTGGCCCGGCTGAACAGCAGCATTCTCGAAGCGCAGCTCGCGCAGGCGACCGCGCAGATCGGGGCAGCGCAAGCGATGGCGGCCGAAGCCACCGCGAACCGGAGCCGCGCGATCGAACTCGGCAAGCGTGGCTTCGCCAGCAAGCAGTTGATCGATCAACGGCAAGCAGCGGCGTTATCGCAACGCGCGCAGGTCGCGATCCATGCGGCGGCGCGCGACGAGCTTGAGGCGCGTTTGAAGCAGACGGTCATCGTGGCGCCGGCGGACGGCATCGTCGCTTCGCGCAACGTCGCGCAGGGCCAAGTCGTCGGCAACGGCACGGAGCTCTTTCGCATCATCCGCGACGGCAAGCTCGAGTGGAAGGCCGAGTTGCCCGATCACCAGATCGCGTCGTTGAGCGAAGGACAAGCAGCGAAACTGATCGCCGGCGGCGAGGCCGTCGAAGGCACGATCCGGCTGGTCTCAGAGACTGTAGATGCACGCTCGCGCAACGGCGTCGTGCATGTCGCGCTGCCGGCAGAGTCCAAACTCAAGCCCGGCATGTTCGCGCGCGGCGACATCATGGGCGGCGAAGCGGAGGTGCTGACGCTGCCGCTGGGTGCCGTCGTCACGCGCGACGGCGAGAGCTTCGCGTTCACGCTCGCCAAAGACGGGCGGGTGCAACTGACAAAAATCGAAACGGGCGCACGCACGGCGCAAGTCGTCGAAGTGCGCAAGGGTTTGGCACGAGGCGCGCGCGTCGTGCTCGACGGCGCGGGGTTGCTGAGCGAGGGCGATGCCGTGCGCGTCACGGGTCACGTGAAGGCCGCGACTGCGGCCTAGAGAGAGAAGCAAGGAGAGTGGGTGTCGTTATGTCGGAGAAACCATCATTGGCGCAGCGGTCGGTGACCGCGGTTGTGAAAGTGGCGGAGCGCGCGGATGTCGCGTGGACGACGATGATGGTCGTCAACACGGTGTTCGTGTGGAGCGCCGGCGCAATGTCGCTGATCGGGCTTATGCCGCCCGCGAACGACGCCGCGGCGGCGATGACAGTGGTGCCGTCCGGCGTCACAGCGCCGAGCGCGCCGGCGCCGTTGCCGCGCGAGGTTGAGCTTTTGCCCGGCGTCGAAGTGTCCGCGGCTGATGCCGACGCGCCGGCGCGCGCGGTGTGGAGCTATCTGTGCAATCGCGACGCCTTGATCGGCCAGGCCGCGAACGCACCGTGCCCGGAACACAATTTCACGAAGGGCGACCTGCTCACGCTTGGGCCGCTCAAACGGGATGAAGGCGATGCCGTCTACGGCCGCCGCAAAGTCACCATCGAGATGCTGCTGCAGGAGAGCGAGCAATGAATATTTCAGCTTGGGCCATTCGCCAACCAATCACGTCGATACTGTTGTTCGTGTTGATGACCGCCGCAGGGCTGATCGCGTTTCGCGGGCTCGGCGTGAACCAGTTCCCCGACATCGACATTCCGACGGTGACCGTCGGCGTGTCGCAGGCGGGGGCGGCACCGTCCGAACTCGAGACGCAAGTGACGCGTCTCGTCGAGAACGCGGTCGCGGGCGTCGGCAACGTGAGCCACATCCGCTCAAGCGTCAGCGACGGCATGTCCTCAACCACGATCGAGTTCGCGATCGGGACCGACACGGATCGCGCGGTCAACGACGTGCGCGACGCGATCACCAAGATTCGCCAGGACCTTCCTGCCGACATCGAGGAACCGACGATCCAGCGCCAGACCTCGTCCGGCGGCGCGATCATGACGTTCTCTGTCTCGTCGGAGACGATGGACGCGGTCGATCTCAGCTGGTTCGTCGACAACGACGTTGCGAAGGCGCTGTTGTCGGTTCCGGGGGTGTCTACCGTCAACCGCACAGGCGGCGTCGACCGCGAGATCCGGATCGAGCTGATCCCCGAGCGCTTGATGTCATACGGCGTGACGGCGGCCGAGATCGGGTCGCAGCTTCGGCGCGTCAATGCGGACTTGCCGGGGGGCCGGGCGAGTGTGGGCACGAGCGAGCAGTCGATCCGCACGCTCGGCAGTGCGGCCAGCGTCGACGAGCTACGCGAGTTGCGCATTGCGCTCAGCGACGGCCGGCGCATCCGCTTGGGCGATCTGGGCACCGTGACCGACGGCGGGTCGGAGCCACGGCAAGCGGCTTACCTGAACGGCAAGCCGGTCGTCGCGTTCGGCGTGATGCGCATGGTGGGTTCGAGCGCGGTGAGCGTGGCCGAAGGCGTTGAGACGCAGATCGAGAAGCTCACCCACGATCATCCGAACGTGAAGATCGAGCTGATCTCGAACACCGTTCGCTTCGTCGAGGCGGCCTACGAAGGTTCGATGCACGCGCTTTACGAGGGTGTGATCCTCGCCATCATCGTCGTTTTCTTGTTCCTGCGCGATTGGCGGGCGACGGCGATTGCGGCGACCGCCATGCCGCTTTCGATCATCCCGACGTTTGCGGTGATGCTGTGGGCAGGGTTCACGCTGAACAACATCACGCTGCTCGCGATTACGCTGACAGTCGGCATCTTGGTCGACGACGCCATCGTCGAGATCGAAAACATCGTGCGCCATATCCGCATGGGCAAGAAGCCGTTCCAGGCGGCGATCGAGGCGGCAGACGAGATCGGGCTTGCCGTTGTCGCAACCACCGCGACGATCGCGGCCGTGTTCCTGCCCGTCAGCTTCATGTCAGGCATTCCGGGGCAGTTCTTCCAGCCGTTCGGGTTGACGGTCGCGGCCGCGGTGATCCTGTCGCTTGTGGTGGCGCGATTGATCACGCCGATCATGGGCGCCTATTTCCTCAAGGATCATCACGGCGGTGAAGAGAAGCCAAGTTGGGTGATGCAGCGCTATCTCGGCGCGGTCGCGTGGGCCTTGAGCCACCGCAAGGCGACGATGGCGACGAGTGCCGCGGTACTGGGCTTCACGATCCTGTTCGCGAACTTGGTGCCGTCCGGCTTCATCCCGCCGTCCGACCGTTCGCAGACGATGCTGAACCTGGAACTCGCGCCGGGTGCCACCTTGGCGCAGACGACAGCGCTGGCCGAACGTGCGCGCGCGATCATCGCGAAGCGGCCGGAGGTGACGAGCGTCTATGCGGCGATCGGCGTTGGCGGCTCGTCCGGCGGACCCGCTGCTGAATCTTCCGGCGGCGAAGTGCGCAAAGCGACGCTGACCATCAACCTCGTGCCGAAGGACGACCGCAAGGTCTCGCAGCAAGAGCTCGAGACGTTGATGACGGCCGACCTCGCTGACCTTCCCGGCGTGCGCTACCGCTTCTCGTCGGGCAATGCAGGCGAAATCGCGTCCATCGTGCTCGCCAGCGACGACGCGAAGAAGCTGCAGGAAACGGCCGACCGCGTGCAGCGCGAGTTGACGCGGTTACCGCAAGTCGCGAACGCGTTCTCGACGGCGGCCTTGCGCCGGCCGGAGATCATCATCCGCCCGGACCTCGACCGCGCGGCGGAGCTTGGCGTTGCGGTTAGCGATATCGCCTCGACGGCGCGCATCGCGACCATCGGCGATGCCGACGCGAACCTCGCGAAGTTCAACTTGACCGACCGGCAGATCCCGATCCGGCTTCAGATTCCGGAGAGCGAACGCGGCAGCGTCGATACGATCGGCCTGTTGAGCGTGCCGGGCGGCCAGGGCGCCGTGCCGCTGAACACGGTGGCGACCATCACCACCGATAGCGGGCCGGCACAGATCACGCGCTTCGACCGGTATCGTTCCGTGACGATCGAAGCAGAGGCGCAGGTGCCGCTTGGCGAAGTGACGAAGGCGCTGGCCAAGTTGCCGTCGCTGAAGACCCTGCCGGAGGGCGTGTTCGAGATCAAATACGGCGACACCGAGCGCATGGGCGAGCTGTTCGCGCAGTTCGGTATCGCGATCGCGGCCGGCATCTTCCTGATGTACGCGGTGCTGGTGCTGTTGTTCGGCGACTTTATGCAGCCGTTGACGATCCTGGCCGCGTTGCCGCTCGCGCTCGGTGGCGCCTTCGGGTTGCTCTGGTTTGCCGACGAGGCGCTGACGTTGCCGGCCACCATCGGCTTTCTGATGCTGATGGGGATCGTCGCCAAGAACTCGATCCTGCTCGTCGAGTACGGCATCATCGCGATCCAGAACGGCATGTCGCGCACAGAGGCGCTGATCGACGCGTGCGCCAAGCGCGCGACGCCGATCGTGATGACCACGATCGCGATGGCGGCGGGCATGTTGCCGGTGGCGCTCAGGTTCGGCGAAGACGCCGACTTCCGCGCCGGCATGGCAATCGCGGTAATCGGTGGGCTGATGTCGTCGACGCTTCTCAGCCTCGTCTACATCCCCGTCATCTATTCCTACGTCGACGATTTGTCGAAGTGGCTCGCGCCGAAGCTGGCGAAACTCTCAACCTACGCGCCGGGAGCCGACCAATTGCCGGCGCATGATGCGGAGAAAACGTCATGAGACCGACTCGCTTCATCAGCCTCTTTGTATCGCTTGCACTTGCCGGGTGCGTGACGCTGCCGCGGAGCGACCACCCGATCGAGGGCTCGGCCAGTGCTGCGCCGGATGGATTCCCGTCCAACGTCCGAACGCTTGGTATCACGTGGCGCTTCGACGCGCCGCCTGCGGAGATCGTCAGACGCTTGCGTGCGTCGTCGAACGACGGGTCGCTCGACATGCTGGCGCTCTCGGGCGGAGGGGCCAGCGGTGCATTCGGCGCCGGGGCCTTGGTCGGACTAACGCGACGCAACGCGCGTCCGCAGTTCGAAATCGTCACCGGCGTCAGTGCCGGTGCGTTGATCGCACCGTTCGCCTTTCTTGGTCCACAGTGGGACGGTCAACTGAGCGAAGCGTTCCGCGGCGAGCACACTTCGAACCTGATGCAATCGCTCGGCATCGATGCGTTGTTCAGCGCGGCACTTTTCGCCGGCGAACCGCTGAGGGATCTGGTGGATCGTTTCGTGTCGGACGAACTGATCGCCGAGGTCGCCCTGGAAACGGCGAAGGGCCGGCTGCTGCTGGTGGCCACCACCGATCTCGACAAGAAGGAAACGGTGGTCTGGAACATGGGCGCCATTGCCGCCACCGGCGGCGAGCAAGCGCGCAAGCTGTTCCGCGACGTCCTGGTGGCGTCGGCCAGCGTGCCGGGCATCTTCCCGCCGGTGATGATCAAGGTGCGCGACGAAACAGGCGCGACCTACGAGGAGATGCACGTCGATGGGGGCACAACGGTCCCGTTCTTCATCGCGCCTGAAGCCGCGCTCGTGACCGACAATCAGCCGGGGACGCGCGACGCCAACGTATTCCTCATCATCAATTCCGAACTCAGCAGCGCGCCAAGCTCGACGCCGGTCAAGACGCTGCCGATCGTGGCGCGCGGATTTTCGGCGGGGCTCACGCACATGTCGCGCACCGCACTCGCCGTGTCGTCGACCTTGGCAAAGCGCGCGGAGGCCGCGTTTCACTACGCGGCGATTCCGGCCAACGACGGATTCGCGAGCTTCCTCGAGTTCGATCAAGCGAAGATGCGTGCGCTGTTCGACTACGGCGAAGCGTGCGCGGCGAACGGGCGGCTATGGCTGACGTCGCCTCAGCAGATGCTGGCCGAAGCGGCCAGGCCCGTCGCTCCTAAGTCCGGTGCGATGCCGGCTTGTCCGGTCGACGCGGCCGCGTCACTCGCCGCGCTTGATGTTCCAGGCTCGAACGGCAGGCGCAAGTGACATGACCAGCCGGATTATCTCTCGAATTGGCTCGCGCCGAAGCTCGCGAAGCTCAGGACGTACTCACAAGCTTCACCCTCAACCCAGCAAAGGAGACTCTCTCATGACAAGGACTATGAGTATGACGTTTGTTGCACTGTTCGCTGCGACGGCGCTCACGACGAGCGTGGCGGAAGCGCGGTACAATCCGCCTGGACCGGTTGGCGGGCCAGGAACCAATTGGGCCAATCCGGCAGGCCCCCTCGGCGGGCCAGGCGCATCGCCTTATCGCTGGTGGTTGGGCAATCCGCCGGGCCCGGTCGGCGGCCCGTTGCGCGGGCCGTTCTGGCCGCATCGGGCGATCCCGAATAGTTGGGTCTACTGGGGGTCGTATGGCGGCCTGCACTGGTACAAGCATCAGGACGGCTATTGGTGCCGCTTCGACAATGACGGCAACCCGCCCGGACCGTTGGGCGGACCAGGCACGAATTGGGAGAACCCGCCGGGACCGATCGGCGGGCCGGCCGCTTCGCCGAACAGCCCTTATCGCCCTTGCTAACGTTTGGGCCGGCGCCAAGCGCCGGCTCCTCAAACCTATGCAAAAGAGGAGAGTGACATGAACAAGGTTCAGCGGTTGCAGTACATGATTGCCGCGGTGTTTCTGATCCTGGGCGGTTGGTGCCTGGTTTGGCCGAGCAGCGTCATCGCGCTCACCGTGCGGCCTGAGTATCAAACCGACCACATGCTTGCGTTGGTGTCGCTTGGCGCCTTCGGCGCACAAGCGGTTCTGGCGGGGCTGTTCGCCGCATTTTCGCAGTTCACGCAGCGGACGTTTGCAGCGTTCGGGATTTCGATCTTGCCGTTCTTCGTTTTCGATTGGTGGTTCTACGCCGTCGTCCCGCTGTTCAACGAACTCATCCTGCTCGATGCGCTCGGCAACGTGATCTTCATCGCGATCTGTATGCGAGGTTACCTCGCTTTGCGTAGCCGGGCGGCGTAGAAGCCGTCGAGGCCGCCTCGTTCCGGCCATTGATTGGGGAGCGTGCGGAGGTCGCCTGTCATGGTCGCGAACTCGGATTCGGCGGGCGTGACCGGCACGCGGGTGAATGCCGGGTGATGGCTGAGGAAGGCGTCGACGATGTCTTCGCCTTCTTCGCGGGCGAGCGAGCAGACGCAGTAGATGAGTTGGCCCTCGGGTTTGACCATCTCTGCCGCCGCGGCGAGCAGGCGATGTTGGACGGCTGCTTGCGCCATCACGTCGGAGAGGTCTTTGCGCCAGAGGACATCGGGGTGGCGGCGGACGGTGCCGGTTGCGGTGCAGGGCGCGTCGAGCAGGACAGCGTCCGCCGGTTCTTTCGGGCGCCAGGTGTGAACGTCGCCGACTTCGATTTTGGCTTTGAGGTTTAGACGCGTGAGGTTTGCCGTCACGCGCTTCATGCGTTCGAAGGCGAGGTCGACGGCGATGACGTTCGCGCCCGCGCTCGCCAGTTGCGCGGTCTTGCCGCCGGGGGCGGCGCAAAGGTCGATGACGGTTTTTCCTTTGATGGGGCCGAGTAACGCTGCCGGGATCGCGGCGGCGGCGTCTTGGATCCACCAAGCGCCCTCCGCGTAGCCGGGGAGGTCTTCGATGCGGCCGCCGGCCGGGCGGCGGAGCGTGCCGGTGGGGAGCAGCGTTGCTTCGAGTTTCGTCGCCCACGCTTGCGCGTCGCTTTTCACGCTGATGTCGAGCGGCGGCTCGATGCTGTGTGCTTTGGCGATGGCGCGCGTCGTTTCTTCGCCGTAGGTCGCAAGCCAGTTGTCCCAGGCCCACGGCGGCGTGTTCAGGCGTTCGGCGTCGAGCGTTGGGAGCATCGCTTTGCCTTCGCCGGCGATGCGGCGGGCGACGGCGTTGATGAGGCCTTTGAAGTGGCGCGCGCGGTGGTCCTTGTCGGCGAGGTCGACGGCGGAACTGACCGCCGCGTGCGGCGCCACGTCGAGGAACAGCAGTTCGGCAGCGGCCAAGCGCAGGATCAATTCGGCGGGGCCCGAACGTACCGGCAGCGGTTCGCGCAAGAAATTTGCAATCACGTGGTCGATCTCGCCGAGGCGGCGGAGCGTCATCATCACGATGGCGCGGGTGAAGGCGGCATCGCGCGGTTCGAGTTTGGCTTTAGCGAGCGACAGGTCGAGCGCTTCGGTCAGCGGGCGTTCGCTAAAGAACACGGCTTGGATCGCCGCCAGTGCAGCTGCGCGTGCGCCGATGCCTTGCGCGTCGG
>JBJXEH010000105.1:0-40578 GCA_046153995.1 Micropepsaceae bacterium | reverse complement strand
GCGCCGGGTCTCAGCCGCGCGTAGGGCCCGACAATCGCACGCTCGCCAATCGAACAATCCTCGAAGTGGCAGAACGCATTGATCCGCACATTGTCGGCGACCGTCACCTTCGGCCCAAAGAACACGTTCGGCCCGATGACAACATCTTGGCCGATCTTCGTGTCGTGGCTGAGCCAGACCGTCTCCGGATCGATCATCGTGGCGCCACCCAGCATCGCGCGCTCGCGCAACCGCCGCTGCATGATCCGCTCGACGGCCGCGAGCTCGATGCGCGAGTTGATCCCGAGCACATCTTCCGCCGGCACCTCGACCGCGACGCAGCGCAGGCTCCGCCGCCGCGCACCCGTCACGATGTCGGTGAGATAGAACTCCTTCTGCGAATTCTCATTCTTCAGTTCGCCGAGCAGCATGCGGAGCATCGCCGCATCAAGCGTGAACCCGCCCGCGTTGCAGTAACCGATCCGCTTCTCGTCGGCGCTCGCATCGCGCGCTTCGACAATGCGGTCCAGGTCGCCATTCGCGAGCGTCACCAAGCGTCCGTAGTTCGCTGCATCGACCGGTTTGAATCCCATCAGCGCCAAGTCGGCACCGGCCGCACGCGCCGCGAACAACTTCTCCAGCGTTGCCTGCGTGAGCAACGGATTGTCGCCGTAAAGCACGCTCACATCGCCCGCGAATCCGGCAAGGGCGGAAAGCGCACTGCGCGCCGCGTCGCCTGTGCCCTGCTGCGAGGCCTGCATGGCAATGTCCGCGCCATACCCGCGCGCGAACGCCGCAACGTCGTCTTGTCCAGGTCCAACCACAACGACGAGCTTCGCGACTCCCAGCGACTTCAGCGCGGCCAAAATGTGTCCGAGGATCGGCAGCCCCGCGACCTCGTGCAGAACCTTCGCCCGCGCGGACTTCATGCGCGTGCCTTTACCGGCGGCCAGAATGACCGCGGCCAACTGGCTGCGATGCGAGGGAGAGGTCAAATCAAACCGTCACAGAATCAAAGCGTTACGAGGGTAGTCGGGGTGCGCGGACGCTTACATGGGGGTGGATTGCGGCGAAATAAAAATATGTTTCGCTTTCTTGCCGGGCCATGCCAGATGCGCACATCTAAGCCATTGAGAGCATTAACACCTTGGCGCCATTTCCCGAAACCATCGTCTTCGATCTCGACGGCACGCTGGTCGACACCGCGCCGGACCTGACGGCTGCGCTCAATGCCGTCATGCGCCGCGAGGGGCGGCGGGAGGTTCCGCTGCCCGAAGTTCGCAACATGGTGGGCCGCGGCGCGCGCGTGCTGATCGAGCGCGCGATGACGGCAACCGGTGCGCCCGCGAGCGACGAGGCCATCATCGATCTGATGCAGCACTTCCTCGCCCACTACGACGCCAACATCGCTGTCGGAAGCCGACCCTTCGCTAGCGTGGAAGCCGTCGCCAAACGCCTCAGCGAACGCGGGCACAAGCTCGGCATCTGTACGAACAAGCCGGAGGCACTCTCGCTCAAACTGATGAGCGAACTGGGCTTACGCGAGCTGTTCCCCGTCATCTTCGGCGCCGACAGCCGCCCGTACCGCAAGCCCGACGCGCGCCATCTACTGGATACGATCGTGGCCCTCGGCGGGAGTCCTTCGAACGCCGTCCTCATCGGCGACAGCGAAACGGACGTGAAGACGGCCCGTGCCGCAAATGTGCCAGTCGTGGTGGTCAGCTTCGGCTACACCGAGATTCCCCCGCGCGATCTGGGTGCCGACGCCGTGATCGACCATTTCGACGCGCTGGAACAAGCACTTAAGGACTTGCGTCCCTTGACTTGACGGACGCCCCGACCCTATAGGCTTGGCCCACCGGAAATGGGTGCGTAGCTCAGCGGGAGAGCATTCCCTTCACACGGGAGAGGTCGCAAGTTCAATCCTTGCCGCGCCCACCATTTTATACCTGCCCACTGGCGAAGCGCGTCTGCGCCACCCACATCAGCTTCTCTAGGTCGACGCGCGCCCGATGGAATTTCTTCTAGACCCGCAAGTCTGGTTCGCCTTCCTGACATTGACGGCGCTCGAGATCGTACTCGGCGTCGACAACATCGTCTTCATCGCGATCCTCGCCGGGCGCCTGCCGCCGGAAGATCGCGCCAGCGCGCGCCAAATCGGCCTTGCTGTGGCGCTTGGCACGCGCCTCATGCTGCTGGCGACATTGTTCTATCTCTCTCACCTCGAGACGAAGACCGGTCTATGGCTCGTAGACCGCGAACTTTCGTGGCGCGACATCGTGCTGGGCGCCGGCGGTTTGTTCCTGATCTGGAAGGCCATCGTCGAAATGAACGAGGCGGTACGGCCGCACAAAGCTCAGCACAAGCAAAAGAAGAACACCACCGCGCGCGCGGCGTTCACCTGGATCATCATCCAGATCGCGATCATCGATATCGTCTTCTCGATCGATAGCGTCATCACGGCCGTCGGCATCGCCGAGCACATAGAGATCATGGCCATGGCGATCATCATCGCAGTCTTCGTGATGATGGTGGCGATCAACCCGATCTCGCACTTCATCGACACGCACAAGGAACTGAAGATCGTAGCCTTGAGCTTCCTGCTCCTCGTAGGCTTCATCTTGGTCGCGGAAGCCATGGGCACCCCGATCCCCAAAGGCTACCTCTACTTCGCGCTCGGCTTTGCCGCGCTCGTACAGGGGTTGGTCTTCTGGGCCAACAACAGCGAGAAGCAGATGGAAACGCTGGCGTCCGCCCATCCCGAGAAGCAGGACGACGTCTAAACCGGCCATACTTGGCAACACGGACGTGCGCTGTGATGGTGCGCACGTTCATCATGGCTCCCCCATGTTCCTGGGATTCTAGAGTTAGTGACGTTCCCCGACATTCGATGCGCGAATGATTCACGCTGCGATCTGAGGGGAACGAAATGGCGAACATCAACGGCAACAACAATGCGAACACGCTGATCGGAACGGCGTTCGCAGACAACATCTACGCGCGCGGCGGCAACGACTTTGTCGATGCGGGCGACGGTAACGACTTCGTGGATGGCGGCAACGGCAACGACATTCTCAAAGGCGGCCTGGGCAACGACTTGTTGTTCGGCGGTGCGAACAATGACCGGCTGCACGGCGGCGACGGCGACGATCAACTCGACGGCGGCTCCGGCGTCGACTGGGCCGACTTCGACGGCGGGGCGGCGGTCAACGTTGACCTCACGGCCGGCACCGCGACGGGGCAAGGCAACGACACGATCTTCACGATCGAAAACGTTCTCGGCTCGAGCTTCGGCGACCGGATCAAAGGGAGCGCCGCCAACAACGTGCTGGACGGAGCGGCAGGTAACGACACGTTCATTGCGACGATCGGCACCGACACGATCATCGGCGGCCTGGGCAGCGATACGATCAACTTCTCCGCACTGACCGCCGGCGTGACCTCGAACCTTGCTACCTACAGTTCGACAGGCGCGACAGGTACACTGAACGGCGTCGAGCATATCGTCGGCTCCGCCTTCGCCGACACACTAACCGGCGACGCAGGCGCCAACGTTATCGATGGTGGCCTGGGCAACGACATCATCAACGGCGGCGCAGGCATCGACACAGCCGTCATCTCCGGAAACGCGAACGCACCCTACAATCAAGGTGCGTTTGCAAACCTGACCACCGGCGTTTCCACAGGCGGCGCTGGTAACGACACGCTGATCGGGATCGAAAATCTGACGGGCAGCGCCTTCATAGACCAACTCACCGGCAACACCGGTAACAACGTGCTCGACGGCGGCGCAAGCTCGGACCAACTGTTCGCGACGCAAGGCATCGATGTGTATGACGGCAGTACCGGCAACCACGATACGGTCTACTTCACGAACCAACCGGGGGCGACCGCGAACCTCGCCACCGGAACCTATTCGTTCGACGCCAACAACTACGGCACGCTCCTCAACATCGACGACCTTGTCGGCGGCTCGGGCGGCGACACGCTCACGGGCAACGCCGCCGCCAACACGCTCGACGGTATGGCCGGTAACGACACGATCGCCGGCGGTCTCGGCAACGACTTGATCTTCGGCGGCGCAGGCAGCGACACGCTGATCGCCGACGGCGGAAACGACCAACTCACCGGCAACTACTCGTACTTCGACTTCGGCGACAATTCGAACGACACATTCGTCATCGGCACGAATGCAGGCACGGTCACGATCAACGACTTCAAATTAGGCATCGACAAGCTGGACGTTTCGGCATTCAACCTGGGCAGTAGCAACTACTGGACGGCGAGCGCTTCCCAAAGCGCGCTGACCGTCACGACATTGACGCTGACGGGACAAAACCAAGAAGTCGTCACGATCGATCTCAAAGGTATATCCGATGGGCACAATCTCTCGCTGAACGACATGATCGGCGGCAGCACCGGATTGATCGCACCTGCGCCGGTCTATCCGATCAACGGCGGCAACGGCGTCTCCGACATTTTCACCATTCAGCCGCAGTCCTCGGGAACCGTAACCCGTGACAACTTCGAAGACGGCCTCGATTTCCTCGACCTCACGTTCTTGAATCAACCTGGTTGGCAAGGCGCACAGGGTGCTGCTTACGACGGCAGCGTGCTCTTCGACTTCTGGAACACGACGACAGGCGACGCGTTCGAGCTTCACCTGCCGGGCGTCGGCTTCGGCCTCATCACGCAAGCCGACATCATCATCTAAAGGCCACGAGCCGGGAGTGCCCCTTCCGGCCACCTCGCGGCGCGTGCCACGCTCCCCTGCACAGGCACGCGCCGCTTTTTCCAAGTCCCATCCCACGTTTATGGGGGTCCGGCGGTGACCATGGTCACAAGCCGGAATCATGAATGGGGAAGTGGCGGTCGCGCCGCTTGCCGCGCCGACGCGCATCTCCCATTACAGACTGGCTATGTATCGAGTACCAGAATTGTTAGTGCGTCAATGACCGCCGAACGAATTCGCATCGCGATCGTCGAAGACGATCCGGTCTTGCGCTCGCATCTGTCCGAAATCGTCGACCGCGTCGAGGGCTTCGAGATGGTCGGCGCAGCACCGACCATGAGCCAAGGTTGGCAGCTCGCGGCGCGTGGATGCGACGTGCTGCTGCTCGACCTCGCGCTACCCGACGGCTCGGGGCTCGACATCATCCGCCGCGCCCGCGCCGGCAATCGATGCGACTTCAAGATCATCGTCATCAGCGTCTTTGGCGATGTGCGCAACGTGGTCCAAGCGATCGAGGCCGGCGCCGACGGCTATCTCTTAAAGGGTGGCGACATCACAGATACCGAGCGCGCGATCCGCGACGTGATCGCCGGGCGCGCGCCGATCAGCCCGGCCGTCGCCGGTCACATCTTGGCACGCGTACGCAACGGTGGCGCGGATACGATACCGGCACCTAACCCACTCACTGACAAGGAAACGGAGGTTTTGACCGATCTCGCGCGCGGCTTTTCTTACAAGGAAGTTGCAATCCGCCAACGCATCTCGCACCACACCGTCGCCGACCACGTGAAGGCGATCTACCGCAAACTGTCCGTGAACTCGCGAAGCCAAGCCGTCTTCGAAGCGATGCAGAGCGGCCTGATCAACCTGCAAGGATAGGCGATGACGGCGTGGCTTCCCGCCGGGTGGCAGAAAGTTGTTGCCGTCATCGCCGCCGGTGCCGTCAGCTGGCTGCTGATCGTTTGGGTGGATATCGGCGCACCGGCCATCGCAGACCTGCGCGTCGAAAAGCTTGAGCTCGCATCCGTTCCGCGCCCCGATATCGGCGCACTACGGGAAGCGAACTTCGTCACCGCCTCCGGCCGGTTCCGCCACGAAGGCCGCTTCGGTGTCGCCCGCATTCGCTTCAATGTCGGCGATCCCCGGACGTCCGATCTGGCGTTGTTTATTCTGCGCGTGCGCGACAACTATGCGGTCTACGTCAACGGCCGCCTCGCGGCGGCCGCTCCCGGCGTTATGGCAGACCGTTCCACGCTGCACGGTTTCCATCCGCGCTTCACGCGATTGCTGCCTGCCCTGCTGGTTCCAGGCTCGAACACGGTCGATATTCTAAGTGCACGCAACGCAACGCAAACCGCGTTGCGCGCAGTCTATTTCGGTCCGGCCGCACGCCTTGAGCCCGCTTACCGCCACTCATTCACGCTTGTGCACGACAATGCCGAGATCGCAGCGTTGGCCGCCGCCATCGTCTTGCTGTTCGCACTGGCTCTCTCGCCCCTGGTTCGTCCCGCCTTGACACTGACGATCGCCCTAACCCTGGCGCTGTTCCTCGCGCGGCTTTTGCATACGCTGTGGATCAACGAACCTTGGACTCAGATGTTGCGCGACGTCTACCTCAACGTTGTCGCGCCGCTGATATGGATCGCCGTGTCGGCCTTCATCAACGAGTGGACGAATGGCCCACCGCAATACCGGCGCTGGTTCGTCGTCACGGGAGCCGTCTGCTGCTTCGCAGTCGCGGGCTTCTATGCTGCGCTGGATTGCGCGGAAGCCAACCGCTTAGCTTCGCTCGTCGAGTCGTTTGCAGGTGTTGGCGCGCTCAGCTTCTTGCTCCTGCGCTTAACGCGCCACTACGTCATAGCACCGGCCAACGCAGCGCCGGAAATTTTCGTCGCCTGCGTGGGCCTCGTCATGGCCTGCGCTTCGGTCGCGACGCAAAACGAAGTCCTACCCATCCTCCTGCAAGCATCAATTCAAGGCGAAGCTTTCGCCCAACTCGGCGCACTCTCGATTGTCGGCTTCATCGCCATGGGCCTCGCGCGGTACGGAATCGGCGTCTATCAGCTCGCCACCCTCAACAACGAAACGCTCGCGCGAAGAGTGGCTGAGAAGGAGTTGCAACTCGAAGCGAACCACGCACTCTTGCGCGACCAGGAGCGCGAGCGAACGCTCACCACCGAACGAAGCCGCATCATGCGCGATGTGCATGACGGCATCGGCTCGCAGTTGCTGGGCCTGCTCGTACAAGCGCGCGGCGGCGCCGCAAAGCCGGAGGCCATGACCGCAGGGCTGCAAGCCGCGATCGACGACCTCTACCTCGTCGTCGATTCGCTCGACGGCGTCGACGGCTCGCTTGAGACGGCGCTCGGTACGTTCCGCACGCGCATCGAGCCCAAGTGCGCGGCCGCCGGTATCGGTATTCGCTGGCAAGTTGAGGATATCGGCCCGAACAAAGCGCAAGGTCCGGCCGCGGTTCTACAGATATACCGCATTCTGCAGGAGGCTCTGAGCAACGCAATCCGTCATGGCAAGCCGAACCGCGTCGTCTTCGAGCTCAAGCACGACAAGACAAACGATGCGATTGTCCTCTCGCTGCACGACAACGGAACCGGCTTCGACGTCGCGAAACAACAGATAGGTAGAGGCTTGGCGAACATGCGTAACCGCGCCGCATCGATCGGCGCCCAACTGAATGTCGTCAGCAATGGCGAGGGGACGCTCGTAAAGCTCTCGCTGCCCCTGCAAGCTTAACCGCCGGAGCAGCGCACGTCCGGCGCATCGCCACCGTGGGCTATGAAGGCCTCAATCGCATCCCATGTGCGCTGGCCTTTGAGATCGCGAAGCAACATGTGGAACCCGTCGTCGTAGCAGACGACTTGCTTCGCGCCGGGAATCGTTGCCGCTGCATCGGTGGTAGGCTTCGACGGCACCACTTGGTCGCCGTTCGTATAAAGCACCATCGTGGGTACGCGCACTGCCGCCGCGGACTGCCACGCCGCTTCCATCAAGTCCGTCAGACCGTGAACGGCATCCACGCGCGTTGCCTTGATCACGTAGGGATCGCGACCGAGTGCGATCAGCATTTGCTCGTTGTCCGACGGCTTGATGTTGAGCCCGCGTCCGGAGAGCCTGCTGCCCGGCGCGATCTGCATCATCACCCATAACGCCGAGCGCTTGATGACGTCGAGGTTCGACCATCCCCAGAGCGCCGGCGACACCAAAATCAAACCATCTGCAATGGGCTCGATACGCCCCGCTGCCGCAACCATCGCAACCGCGCCGCCCATACTTTCGCCCAGCAGATAAACCGGCACGCCCGGATGCCGCACGCGCACGAGCGCGGCGAACGTTCGCGCGTCCTCCGCCATCACCTCATGCCCCGGCCAGCGCCCGTTGCCATCCGTCCGTCCGAAGCCGCGCTGATCGTACGCGTAGGTCGCGATCCCGCGCGTCTGCCAATGCTTCGCCGCAAGCTCGATGAACTGCCCGTAGTCGTTCATGCCGTGCAGCGCGACGATCACCGCGCGCGGACGTTCCACCTGCCACTGACTCATGCCGAGCACAAAGCCGTCGCTCGCGCGCCAGTGCCCATCATCGACGAACGCAGGCATCGCGGGGCCGGGCCCCGGCTGCAACCGCTCGGCCACGCACCCGGCAAGCACCAAACTCAACGCGATAACGAACGTTCGGATCATGCCTTCAAGATACGCGAAACCCGGCGCTTGAGGTGTGGCAGAAGCTCCTCTTCGAACCACGGATTTTTGGTCACCCAAGCGTTGTTCCGCCACGATGGGTGCGGCAGCGGGATAAATGCCGGGCCATAGCCGCGCCAAGCCTTCACCGTATCGGTCAGTGTGGCCTTGCGTTTGTCTGCCAAATGCCAAGCCTGCGAGTACAACCCAACGAGCAGCGTCAACTCGACGTTCTTCAGACCCGCAAACACCTTCGTGCGCCAAGCCGGTGCGCACTCCTTGCGCGGCGGCAGATCGCCGCCCTTTGCGTCGAGCCCGGGGAAGCAAAAGCCCATTGGCACGATCGCGATCCTTGTGTCGTCGTAGAACGTCTCCTTCTCCACGCCCATCCAGTCGCGAAGGCGGTCGCCGGAAGGATCGGTGAACGGCATCCCGCTCGCATGCACGCGCGTCCCCGGCGCTTGCCCCGCAATCACGATCCTGGCCGTAGCCTTCGCCCGCAACACGGGTCGCGGTGCATGCGCCAGATGCGCAGCGCAAATCGTGCAGGCACGTATCTCGCGCAAGAGCGCAGGAAAGGTTTGCGTTGGCATGGCACCAAATGAAAAGGCCCGCGCGTCTCTAACGCGCGAGCCTCAATAAGTCATCTAAAGCGCGGCTATTTGATCACGCCGCCCAGGTTTTCCCAGCCGCCCCAGTTGGCGCCGTCCCACCAGCGATGCCACATGGAGTTCGTGGGTCCCTTGACGAAGCAGTCGATGCGGTTTGCCGACCACGTCGTACAGACCGGCGGCCCGAGCAACACGCCACCGAGGTTCTCCCAGCCGCCCCATGCCGCGCCGTTCCACCAGCGGTGCCACATCGCACCGTTCTGACCGCGGACGAAGCAATCGAGTCTGTTCGGACCCCACGCGGTGCATTCGATGTCGCCGCCGAACTTACCGCCGAGATTTTCCCACGCGCCCCAACCGCCGCCGGCCCACCACGTGTGATAGAGGCCCTTGTCGAGGCCGCGCACGAAGCAGTCGAGCCGGCCCGCGCTCCACGACACGCACTCCGGATCGCTGGTCAGAATGCCGCCGAGGTTTTCCCAACCGCCCCACGCCATGCCGTCCCACCAGCGGTGCCACATCGCATTGAGCGGACCCTTAACGAAGCAGTCGATGCGGTTCGCACCCCATGACACGCAGTCAGGTTTGCCCTGCAAGATGCCGCCGAGGTTCTCCCAACCGCCCCACGCCGCGCCGTTCCACCACTTGTGCCACATCGCGTTGTCGGTGCCGCGCACGAAGCAGTCGATGCGGTTCGCGCTCCAGCTTGTGCAGCTGATGTCACTGGTCAAGATGCCGCCGAGGTTTTCCCAACCGCCCCACGCCACGCCGTCCCACCATTTGTGCCACATGGCATTGTCGAGGCCGCGGCCGAAGCAGTCGATCCGGTTCGGCGCCCAACTGGTGCAGCTGACGTCGCTGGTCAGCACGCCGCCGAGCGACTCCCAGCCACCCCACGCCGCGCCGTCCCACCAGCGATGCCACATCGCGTTGTCGGTCCCACGCGCGAAACAGTCGATGCGGTTCGCCGACCACGAAACGCAACTTGGTTTCGCCTCCGCCGTCGCAACCATTCCTGTTGTAAATTGCAGAGCCACGGCAAACGCCGCCGCGGCCAAATATCGAAGCATGAAGTTTCACTCCCGATAGTTTTGTCCCAAGATTCGTCCTTGGTTGACCGGGGGTCTAGCACGCAGGGCCGCAAAGCTTCGCGTGGCCGCCGTCACAGGCGGGCACGAAAGGCTGCAATCAGGCTGCGACATCCGCCGCCAACTCGCGCGGCAGCGGAATGGGGAACTCAAGCAGCATCTGCGCCAACGCTTTGCCTTGCGGATCGTTGCGCAAGCTCGCGACGCCGCCGCCGCCGAGCGCATCGTGGAGCAGGAAGTTCAGCGCATGCGTGCCGGGCAGATCCCAGCGCTCAACCTTGCCCTTGCCGCCTTCAAACAAGTGTACGAACCACTTCGCGACCGCAGCCTCGGTGAGCGCGGCTCGAATGTAGGGTGCATACACGGGCTTGCGCGCCATCACACCGATGTTCGAGTTGTTGCCTTTGTCGCCCGAGCGCGCGAACGCGACTTTGATCAGCGGCACGCTCGCCGTTGTTGTCTCGACCTTCGCGTCCACGACGGGCCGCACGAGCATCTTCGGATCGAAACCGCCGGACGTATCGACCGGCGCCGGAAAACTGTCGCCCGCGAAGTGCACCGTAACAGTCACCTCTTTCTTCGGTATCGCGCACGAGAAGTGCCGCACAACCGGTGTCACCTTCGGCCGCAAGCCCGCGTAGCCCGACGTGCCCGGCGCAAACGACGTGCCGGACGACGTAAGCTCCCTCATCATGATCTCAAGTGGCTCCTTGCGCGCGTGCTTGGCTGCAAGTTTCAGCACCGCCTCACGCCCGCCGACGTGATGCTTGTGCGGACCGTAAGAGTCCTCGTCGCCCAACACCTCGATGGAGGTCTCCGTGAACGGGCCCCAATTGCGCGCGCGCAAGATGCCGTCCATGCGCTTCAGCACAGCCTCGCCCGTACGCCGCGCCTTCGCTGCCGCATCGATACCGCCGATCGCGACCAGATTGCCGACGCGATAGCCGTCCTCATATGTCGTCGAACATTTGTATGTCGCGGTGGGCGCATAACCCTTCGCGTTCGATACGCGCACGCGGTCTTTACCCGCTTGCTCGATCTTCACCTGAGAGAAGTCGCACACGACGTCGGGCAGCATGTAGGCTTGCGGGTCGCCGATCTCGTACAGCATCTGCTCGCCGACCGTACCCACGCTGACGAGCCCGCCGGTGCCCTCAGGCTTCGTCGCCACGAACGAACCGTCAGCAGACACTTCGGCAATCGCATAGCCGATATTTTCCCACTCGGGCACCTGATCCCAATCGGTGAAGATGCCGCCGCACGCCTGCGCGCCGCACTCGACGATGTGCCCGGCGAGGCTCCCGCCCGCGAGCTTGTCGACATCCTTGGGGCCCCAACCGAACTCGTGAATGCACGCGCCCAGCGTCACCGCGCTGTCGACGCAGCGCCCCGTGATCACGACGTCGGCGCCCTTCGCCAACGCGGCCGCAATCGGAAACCCGCCGAGATAGGCGTTCATGCTGATCGGCTTCTCCGGCAGGGCTTGGCCGGTGAACATCTCCTTCACGCCTTGGCTCTTCCACGTGTCGAGCCGCGGCAGCACGTCGTCGCCATCGATGTAAGCGACCTTCAACGCCACACCCTGCTTCGCCAGCAGCGCCTCAAGCGCCGCCGCGCACGCTTTCGGGTTCACGCCGCCGGCGTTCGTCACGACCTTGATCTTCTTCGCCGCCACATCGCGCGCAATTGCCGCCATGGTGACCGTGACGAAGTCGTGCGCGTAACCCGCGTTCGCATCCTTCTCCCGGGCGCGGGCCATGATCGACATCGTGATCTCGGCCAAATAGTCGAAGACCAAGTAGTCGATGTTCCCCTTCGTCACCAACTGCGGCGCCGAAAAGAAACTGTCGCCCCAAAAACCGCTGGCACAACCGATGCGGATTGTTTTGGTCATTTCAAATTCCTTAGCCGACGCTTGCGTTAGCGGATTAGCACAATCTCAACGCCAACATCGAATTCCTTCCACCGCCGGTCGGCGGTTAGAACCGGAAGGCGCAGCTCCCGTCCAAGGGCAAGACATATCCGGTCGCCAAGCGACAAGCCCCACCGCTTGGTCGGCACACGCAACTGCGCCGCCGCCAAAGCGTGGCCGTCACTTACCGGGACAAATTCGATCAAACCCTCGTCGAGTTCGGCTTTGATTGTTTCGGCATCGCCGCCGTCTTCAGCCAGGCGTGTCAATGTCTCAGCCAAGTTGACCGTCGACATAACCGGATCGACCATGTGCTCGATCACAGCATCCGCCCCAGGTTCGTTCTTCAGCAGAGCGAGAAGAGCCGATGCATCGACGACGATCACTCCTCGCCCCACATTTTCCGGCGATCGCGCATGAACTCTTCCGAGAGAAGGTTGCCCGGACCGCGTTTCTTCGTCGTCTGCGCGACGAGATCTTGCAGCTTCTTGAGCCACTCTTTGTCGACTTTTTTGCGCGGCCTTGGCGCCAACGCTTCGCTCATGATCGCACGCGCCTCGGCCTCCATCGAACGCTTGCTTTCGGCCGCCCGTTTGCGCAACCGGTCATAGTCCTTGGCAGGGAGGCCTCGGATCGTGAGCGTCGGTGTTGTCGTCGTGTTCGACATGCATTTCCTCTCGCTAGCTGGCGTCAACCGCGTCCCACATCTCCTGGCGGCCCGCCAGAAACTCGTCGACCATCGACCGCTGCGGTTCGCCTTCCCGGTCTGCGAACATGGTTCGTAACCGTTCGAGCGCCACCTGCGCTTCCGGCGACAAGGTCAGCCGTTCCTTGGACGTAAGCAGGTTTCGCTTCTGCGGCGTGGCCATTGGTCGGTCTCGATCAACCCTTTCACCGCATAGTGCTAGCAAAATGCTAGCAAATCGTCAACTGAGCGATTTCAGCAAATTTCGCGCGATCACCAGCTGCTGCACCTGGCTCGTGCCTTCGTAGATCCGGAAGATGCGTACGTCGCGGTAGAACCGTTCGACGCCGTAGTCGCTCACATACCCCGCGCCACCGTGAATTTGCACCGCGCGGTCGGCGACGCGGCCGACCATCTCCGACGCGAAGTATTTCGCACAGGCTGCTTCCATCGTGACGCTTTCGCCTGCGTCGCGTTTGCGTGACGCATCGAGCACCATGCAGCGTGCGGCATAGGCTTCCGTCTTCGAATCCGCGAGCATCGCCTGGATCAGCTGGAACTCGGCGATCTTTTGCCCGAATTGTTCGCGCTCCAGTGCGTATTTCGCGGCGTCGCGGATCAACCGCTCGGCGACGCCCACGCACACCGCCGAAATATGCAGCCGCCCGCGGTCAAGCACCTGCATCGAAATGCGGAACCCCTGCCCCTCCGTCCCAAGCAGACAACTCGCCGGCACGTGGCAATCCTCAAACACCACGTCGCAGATATGCGCACCCTGCTGGCCCATCTTGCGTTCGGGCTTGCCGATCGTGATGCCCGGAAGGTTCGACGGTACGAAAAACGCGCTGATGCCGCCGGCACCCTTGTTACCCGGATCGGTGCGCGCCATCAGCGTGAACACCGCCGCCTTATTCGCGTTCGTGATGTAACGCTTCGTGCCGTTGACGACGTAGTGATCGCCCTGACGGATCGCCGTCGTGCGCAACGACGCGGCGTCGGACCCCGCGCCAGGCTCCGTCAAACAGAAACTCGCGATCGCCTCGCCGCTCGCAAGTTTCGGCAGCCATTCGCGCTTCTGGTCGTCGCGCCCGAACATGACGACGCCTTGGCTGCCGATCCCGACATTCGTGCCGATGACGGAGCGGAACGCTGGCGAGGTCTGCCCAAGCTCAAAGCAGACGAGAACCTCTTCCTCCATGGTCAAGCCCAGCCCGCCGTACTCGGCCGGGATCGACATCCCAAAGAGCCCAAGCTCGCGCATATCGCGCACCACGTCGTCGGGAACCAAGTCCTCCCGCGCGACCTTGTCCTCCAGCGGCACCAGCCGCTCGCTCACAAAGCGGCGGACGGAAGACACGAGTTGTTCGCGCGTTTCGAGGTCTAGAGGCATGCCGACATCCTGAAGCTGAAGACGAATTCGCTGCGCTTGCAGCAAAACAGCGTCGATTCTGCCGCTACGCCGCTACATCCGCAGAATTCCGCCAAAATCGACGCTACAACGGTGCTACCACGCCGCTACTTGTAGCGGGTACATCCAAACCCTTGTAGCGGCCCTTTCACGGTGGAAACAGACACGAACCGGCCTGGAACATAACAAGAACGCACGTCGCAGTCAAGTCTGGCTTATCGTGACTTCCCCTGCCAGGCGAAGAGACTCGCGATCCCTGTGCGAATTGTGATTAGAACCCGCATTCGCCAAGGGGATCGGGGATCTATGAGAAATCTGTTCGCGGCACTCGCACTCGCCGCCATCGGCTTTGTCGCGTCGGCCCAAGCCGCCGACGACAAGGCAAGCAAGCCCGCCGCCACGCTTGAGGAGCTCGACAAGCGCCTCGCCGAAACCTTCGCGAAGGCCAAGGTGCCCGGCGTGTCCGTCACGATCATCGAAGGCGGGCAGATCGTCCTGACGAAAGGCTACGGCTACGCCGACCTCAAAACCAAACGGCCGGTCACCCCCGAAACTGTTTTCCGCGCAGGCTCCATCTCCAAGAGCATCACCGCCATCGCCGTCATGATGCTGGTCGAGGAAGGCAAGCTCAGCCTCGACGCCAAGCTCGCCGACCTGATGCCCGAGCTGAAGTATGACAACCCCTGGGAAAAGACCGACCCGATCCGCCTCGTGCACTTGATCGAACACACGACCGGCTTCGACGACATCACGTTCCACCACTATTTGCTCGAAGGCAAAGACGTGCCGCTGTCGGATGCGGTCAACCAGTACGGCCCCTACAAGAGCCGCTGGAAGCCCGGCACGATGACGTCCTACTGCAACGCGGGCCCCGTGATCGCCGGACGCATCATTGAAAAGGTCAGCGGACAACGGTTCCAGGATTTCATCGCAACCCGGCTGACCAGCCCGCTTGCTATGGAAAGCGCCTACTGGACGCGCGAGCCGCAAATCACGGACCGTTTCTCGAAGAGCTACAAAGACACCGAGGGCAACGAGGAGCCGTTCGTCGAAATCCTGGCGCGGCCGTCCGGCTCGCTCAACGTTACGTCAAAGGATCTGGCGAGGCTCCCGCTGCTGATGCTCGGTCGCGGCACGTTGGACGGGCGCACGTATATCAGCACCGCCTCCGTTGAGCGGATTGAGCGCCCTGAAACCAACGACGGCGCGCGCGCGGGCCTCAAATACGGCTACGGCCTCGGCAACATGGTCTACGCCGGCAAGAAAGGAATCTTCTACGGCCACGACGGCGGCATCGACGGGTTCGTGTCGAAATACGAGTACGCCCCCGGCCAAGGCGCGGGCTTTGTGGTCATGGCAAACCTCGGCACGTCGGAGGTCCTCACGGCCGGCGATGAAATCAGAAGCTATCTTGAGCGCAATTTCCCGGAACAGAAGACCGTCGCAGCGCCACTGGCTCTCGCAGACCTCGAAAAGTTCGCCGGCTTCTACCAATCGATCACGCCGCGTCAGCAAAAGCTCGCCATCCTCGAAAGCGTCTTCGCCTGGCAAACCGCGCGCGCAAAGGGCGGCGAACTCGAGTTCAACGACACGAAACGCATCTATGCCGGCAACAACATGTTCCAGAAGACCGACAAAGCCGTTCCCAACATCGTCTTCGTGCCGCGCGGGGACGACATGCTGATGTTCACGCCGACCGGCGCCGACCGCAAAGTGCCGCTGCCGGAACTGATCGGCAAAGCCGCAATGGCGGGTGTCTATCTCCTCGCCGTGGTACTGTCGGCACTCTACATGCTGATCTGGATCCCAAGCGCGTTCATGGGCCGGTTGGGCGAACGTGGCGGCGTGACACTCAGGCTCCTGCCCTGGCTCGCGATCCTCTCGACCGTAGCGGTCACGGGTATCGTCATCGTCGCACTCTCCGGCGCCAGCCTCGACCAACTGGGCCGGCCAAGCCCGCTCGGCTGGGCCCTCTACGGCGCAACGCTGGCCGCACCTGCGCTAGGCGTACTCGCACTACTCCGCGCCATCATGGGTGCCCCCCACGCAAACATCTTCGCACGGGGAATCGCCTGGCTCAGCGGCATCGCCACCCTCGCCTTCGCCGGCTACCTCTGGACCTACGGCTGGATCGGCATGAAGCTTTGGGAGTGAGGCGTGACGGCGCGATCGTTGCTTTACTCATGCTATGCACCGAGTGAACGGAGCATCACATGTCCACCAACACCGGCGCCCTCACCGGCATCAAGATCATCGACCTTTCCCGCGTCCTCGCCGGGCCCTATGCCACGCAAATCCTGGGCGACCACGGCGCGGATATCGTCAAGGTCGAGCCGCCGCTTGGTGACGAGACGCGTGAGTGGGGGCCGCCGTTTCGGGACGATGCGGGTGAGCGCGGGCCCTCGGCTTATTACGTCAACATCAACCGGAACAAGCGCGGCATTGCGCTCGACCTGAACAAGCCCGAGGCGCGCGAGGTTGTTTGGAAGCTGCTCGAAGACGCCGACGTGCTGGTCGAGAATTTCAAGCTCGGCACGATGGAGCGTTGGGGCATGGGCTACGACGCCCTCTCAGACCGCTTGCCCCGTCTGATCCACGCGCGCGTGACCGGCTTCGGCGCGGAGGGGCCGATGGGCGGCATGCCCGGCTATGACGCGTGCGTGCAGACGATGGTGAGTTTGCCGAACTGCAACGGTTCGCCTGCATCCGGGCCGGTGAAGCTCGGCGTGCCGATGGTCGACATGACAACCGCCATGAACCTGACGATCGGCATCCTGCTCGCGCTTAACGAGCGCCACCGTTCGGGCAAAGGGCAGTTCGTGGAGGTCGCGCTTTACGACGCTGGCCTTTCGATCCTGCACCCGCATTCGGGCAACTGGCTCATGAGCGGCAAGCTGCCCAAGCTCCTGGGCAACGCGCATCCGAACCTGACGCCGTACGATCTGTTCCCGACGGCGACGCGGCCGCTCCTGCTCGGCGTCGGCAACGACGCGCAGTTCAAGAAGGCGATGGCGGTGCTGGGGATCCCGCACGTCGCCGACGACCAGCGCTTCAAAACAAACGCCGACCGCAACACGAACCGCCCGGCGCTCACCGAACTCATCACCAAGGCTCTTGCCACGCGCGACGGCGTTGCGACCACGATGGAGCTGCTGAACGCGGGCGTGCCAGCCGGACCACTCAACACGATCGAGGAAGTGCTGACCGACGAGCAGACTGCCGCGCGCGGCATGCTTGTCGAGCGAAACGGTTACCGGGGAATCGCCTCGCCGGTGAAAATGTCCCGCACCCCATCGTCCACACGTCACACCCCGCCGGATTTCGGTCAGGACAACCGCGCAGTGTTGCACGAAGCCGGATATGATGCCGCCGCGATCGATCGCTTGATCGCACTGGGGGCGGTTCGCACGAAACCGCAAGGGGCATGAAACACTTTTCGGCTTGGCTTGCGCTCGGCTTCGGAACGTTCCTGGCGGTGGCCGAGGTCTTGCGCAACGGCGGCGAGATCCAATGGTGGCCGTTCTGGGTGGTCGACTACATCGCCGTCGCGTTGCTGCAGGTCGGCGCGATCAGCGTGCTGTGGACGCCCAACGACCGCGGCGTCGGCGTGCTCACCGCCGCCTGGGGGTTTACGGCTGCGATGTTTTATATGTCGCTGTTCGGGCACCTGGACGAGATCGCCAAAACCGGCGTGCCGATCTCGCTCTCGAACATCCAATCCGCGACGGACGAACCGGCGCTGACGCTGATCATCGGTACGCTCTTCATCGTGACGCTAGTCGGTCTTGCAACAAGCTTGTTTGCGGACCTGCGTCGTACGCACGAAGCGCAGTGAAGAGGCGCTTACCCTGGGAGCGCCGGCATCCCTGCCGGCTCTTCGTGACGCTCAACAACAGCAAGAGCCGGCAAGGATGCCGGCGCTCCCAGGGCTGTTTGTCAACCGCGGAGCTCTGTGCTTTACGACACGCATGATCCTGAGCGCCCTCGACCAATCGCCGATTCGTAAGGGCGGCACCGCTGCCGATGCTGTGCGCGAGACGATTGAGCTTGCGAAGGCGTGCGAGCGGCTGGGCTATGCGCGCTATTGGCTGGCGGAGCATCACAACACCATGTCGTTCGCCGGTTCGACGCCGGAGGTTCTCATCGCCCGCGTCGCGGCGGAGACGAGCCGCATCCGCGTCGGTTCCGGCGGCATCATGTTGCCGCACTACTCGCCGCTTAAGGTCGCCGAGAATTTCCGCATGCTGGAGACGCTCTATCCCGGCCGCATCGATTTGGGGCTCGGCCGCGCGCCCGGCGCCGACGGGCGGACGAGCGTCGCGCTGCAAGCGGGCCCGCAAGCGTGGGATGTCGGCGTCTTCCCGCAGCAGGTGGCGTTGCTGCGCCACTATCTGGAGGAAGCCGCCGGGCTCGCCGAATGGCCGGCGGGGCACGCGTATCGCAGCGTTCATGCCTCGCCACGCGGCCCCGGGATGCCGGAGATGTGGATGCTGGCCTCCACCGTCAACGGTGCGATGTATGCGGCGGAGCTTGGCTTACCGCTCGCCTTTGCGCAGTTCATCTCGCCTGACGGTAGCGGCGCGGACGCGGCGGAGCTTTACCGCAAACACTTCAAGCCGCATCGCGAAGGCGACAAACCGCGCGTCAGCGTCGCCGTCTTCACGCTCTGCGCCGAAACCGAGGAAGAGGCCGAACGCCTCTGCACGACACGCAACCTTTGGGTCATGCAGCTGTTGCGCAACCAAGCGGGCCCGTTCCCCTCGTGCGACGAAGCGCAAGCCTATCCCTACACGCACGAAGACCGGGTCATGATCCGCGGCATCGCGAGCCGCGGCATCACCGGCACGCCGGATCGTGTGAAACTCGGGCTCGAACGCTTGGCCGCCGACTACGGCGCCGAAGAGGTGATCGCGCTCACCATCACCTACGACTTCGCCGCGCGCGTCAGGTCGTACGAGCTGCTTGCCGGCGCTTGCGGACTTCGTCCTCGATAGCGATGCGCCGCTCGATCAGGCGACGGATGCGCTTTTGCACCGTGGGCGTGATCGGAAAGTTCCAGAGCAGGATCGCCGCCGGCACCCACAGCATGATCGGGAACAGCACATAGACTGTCGCCAACGCGTCGATCGCTTCCGGCGTGTTCACCGCACACTTCTTGGCAACAAAGCCGAGCGTGCCGACCAGCATCAGCGACACGCCGACGCCGATCGCGTCGCCCGCCTTCACGGCGAGCTGGAAGAATGAGATCAGAAGCCCCGCGCGCGGTTGACGGCTCTTCAAACTGTCGAGGTCGATCACGTCGGCCGCCATCGACTGGCCCAGCGTGAACGGCGCCGAGAACACCGATCCCAGAATGGCGAAGGCCATCAGATTCGTGACATAGCCCGCGTCGCGAATGAAGGGCAAACCGCAGAACGTCAGCGTGCCGATCAAGAGCGCGATGGCGAGCGCCTTGTGCTTCGTCCACGCCTTACCGGCCCAAATCCAGAACGGCGCGAACACGATCGCGGGCACGAGCAACGCCAGCACCGCGGAGCTCGCCTGCTGCTCGGTGAAGAGCACGGCGCTGACGAGATAGAACGTAAGCAACCCCTCGACCGCGCGCGAGCCCATGCGGATGCCGAGCGTGATGAAGAATAGGTTCACAAACGGCAGGTTCGTCGCCGCGATCTTCGCCCCTTTGAGGAACGAGATGTGCTTCATCTCGCGCACAGGCGGCTCGGGCGTCGTGAGATAAAGTACGCCAAGCGCAAACGGGACCAGCGCGATGATCGTCAGGCCCATCACAAACATGATGTTCCAATAGCCGCCCTGCCCGTTCTGTTGAATCTGCAGCACGCCGTCGATGCAGACCTCTTGCGGTACGCCGACGATGACGGGGATCGCGCCTGCAATGCCGAGCCCCAACAGCGTGAACACTTCGCGCACGCCGGTGATGCGCGAACGTTCGTTGTAGTCTTCCGACAGTTCCGCACCCCACGCGCCATAGGCGATCGTGATCATCGTCCAGCCGAGATAGAAGACGGCGATCCAGGTCAGCAGATAAAGCCGACGTGCGTCTTCGCTCGCTTCGGCCAGGCTCGGCGGCGGCAGGAACAGCATGTACACGCCGAGCGCAAACACCGGCGCGCCGAGCAGAACCCACGTCCTGCGCCGCCCGAAAGGCAGCTTCAGCCGGTCGCTGACGAATCCGATGATCGGGTCGACAATGATGTCGGCGAGCCGCGCGACGAGCAGGATGAAACCGACATCGGCGATGCCGATCTGCAAATCCTGCGCATAGAAGCGCGTGACGAAGATCGCGATCGGCAAGCTCGCGAACGCCAGCGGCACGGCAAGCTGCCCAAAGCCGAGAAGGACGGGCCACGTGACGCGTGCCGCGGGAGCGTTCTCGGCGGTTGGCTGCAAAGTCAAAACTCCTGGGCGGCGCGGGCGGAAAGCTCGCGTGGTGAACTGGCGGCGTGCTTGGCAGATAGGCTTTAGGCCCGCGTCCCCACATACGCAAAGAACAGACACCCAAACCCGATGAGCAGCATTAGCATATCGAACTGCACCAGTGGCAAGACTACGGGCAGCGACACAAGGGGCAGAACGGTGAGGAAACTGGCGATGGCGAGCGTGATTAACGCATAGACCCGTACCTTCCGCGTCATGGACGGCGACGCCTGGTCGAGCACGGCGCGTTCGTTCGCGGCGTATGCTGCGGCCAGACAAAGCACGCCGACGATGGGCATCAGGATGGGCACCTGAATAAACAGAACCCGAAGCGGCAGTGACGCGACGCCAATGGACCCAAGGATGGCGAGAATGCCAGCGAGCCACAACATCCAAGACTGCAGTTTGGCTATGGACTTGTTCATGGGGATTCGGTTTTCGGGATTCGGTTATCGGGGGACACATTTCTCGCTGTCGTGGCGGGAGTGACAAGGCGCTGCCGAAGCTTCGCCAGCATCTGTCCCACGCGCGACGCCTGCACCAAAGCCCTTTCGAGCTTGGGGCCAGAAACAAGCTCCAATCGCTGGACAAGCAGCAGGAATGTCTCCGTCTCGGCCAGCGAGCCGCGCGCGATGCTGACAAAGTGCGCGTAGTCTTTGCGCGTCCCTCGCATGAATCCCTCGGCAATGTTCGCCGGCACGGAGGCGGTCGCCCGGATCAACTGCGCTGAAAGACGATACTCTTCCTGCCGTGGCATCTCGCGCGTCAATCGATAAACATCCGTGGCAAGGTTCATGCCGGACTGCCAAACCTCTAGGTCTTTATACGACCTGATCGTTCCCACGCTTAGCCTCCAACCAATCCCGATCCCCGAATCCCGAAAACCGAACCCCCATTACGGCAACAACCCCACCACTGCCGCCGTCATGCACGTCGACAAATTCCCCGGGATGATCGACCACAGGCTCAGCTGCACGATCTCCTCGCGTCTGGATGGGGCGAGCGCACTCACGCCTGCGATCACCATGCCGACTGAGCCAAGGTTCGCGAACCCGCACATCGCGTAGAGCATCAGCAGCTCCGACCGTTCGGAAAGAGCATCGCCCGGCAATGCGGCCAGATTGAGGTAGGCGATGAACTCGTTCAGGATCACCTTCGTGCCCATGAGGCTGCCCGCCGTCGCGGCGTCTGCCCACGGCACGCCGATTAGCCACACGATCGGCGCGAACAGCCAGCCGACGATCCGCTCGAACGACAGCGCCGCGCCGCCGACCTCAACATTGCCCAGGATGATGTTCGCGAGTGCCACCAGCGAGATCATCACGACCAGCATCGCGATGATGTTCAGATACATCTTCATCCCGTCTTCCGCGCCCGTCGCGACCGCATCCATCGACGAGCGATAGAGCCGCACTTCGCCCAGATCGGCCGGCGTCGTCGCCTCGCCCGGGATCATCACTTTCGCGAGTACGATTGACGCGGGCAGCGAGAGCAGCGATGCGACGATAATGTGCCCGACGGCGCCCGGGATCACGGGATTGAGCACGTTCGCAAACAGCACCAGCACCGTCCCCGCCACGTTCGCGAGCCCGCACGTGAACAGCGTGAACAGTTCGCTGCGCGTCATCTTTTCCAGATACGGCTTGATCAACAGCGGCGCCTCGATCATGCCGAGAAAGACGTTCGACGCACACCCGACGCCGAGCGCCCCGCCGATCTTCATCGTGCGCTCCAGCGCGTACGCAAACCCCTTCACGATCAGCGGCAAGATGCGCCAATGCCAAAGCAGCGCCGACAACGCCGACATGACGAGCACGATCGGCAAAATCGTGAAGGCGATCGTGACCATCGCGCCCGGGTTCTTCACCTCGAACGGCGGCGTGCCCCCGCCGGTATAGCCGAACACGAACGAAGACCCCTGCGCCGTCGCCTTCTGGATCGCATCGACCACGACGTTCAGCGAAAGCAACGCCTCGCGCACCGGCGCGATCCCAAGCAACACGGCGGCGAGCAAAATCTGCAGCCCGATCCCGACAACCACCAACTGCCAAGGGAACGCCCGCCGGTTCTCCGATAGCACCCACGCGATCCCAACAAAGACGGCGAGCCCCAGGGCGCTCTGCAGTTGCGGCGGAAAGTCCATGGAACCTCATGCGAGTCGGACAGGTCGGCCAGTTGATTTCGCCCAAAAACCCGGGCAGAACAAGCGCACTTCGCAATTGCAGCAATTCAAAGGACCCATTTCACATGTCCATTCGCTTCGACGGCAAAGTCGCCATCGTCACCGGCGCTGGCGGCGGCCTCGGCCGGGCGCACGCGCTCGATCTCGCCCGCCGCGGCGCCAAGGTCGTGATCAACGATCTGGGCGGCACGGTCGACGGCTCCGGCGGCTCGTCGGACGCGGCCAAGAAGGTTGTGGAGGAGATCACGGCGTTCGGCGGCACGGCGATCGCGAACGGCGCTTCGGTGACCGACGACGCGGGCGTCGCGGGCCTCGTCAAGCAAACGATGGACGCGTTCGGCCGCATCGACATCTTGATCAACAACGCTGGCGTCCTGCGCGACAAGAGCTTCACGAAGATGGAAATCAAGGACTTCGAGTTCGTGCTCGACGTTCATCTGATCGGCTCGGTGAAGGTGACGAAAGCCTGCTGGGAAACGATGAAGGCTCAACAGTACGGCCGCATCGTGATGACGTCGTCGTCATCGGGCCTCTATGGCAATTTCGGACAGACGAACTACGGCGCGGCGAAGCTTGGCCTCGTCGGCTTCATGAACACGCTGAAGCTCGAAGGCCAAAAGGACAACATCCGCGTGAATGCGCTGGCCCCCGTCGCCGGTACGCGTATGACGGAGAACCTGATGCCGGCCCAAGCGCTCGAAGCGCTGAAGCCCGAGTTTGTCACACCGGGCGTGATCTACCTCGTCAGCGAAGACGCGCCCACCGGCACGATCCTGGCGGCAGGCGGCGGCGCGTTCGCGGTCGCGCAAATCGTGGAATCGAACGGCGCGTTCCTAGGCCACCAAGGCCTGACCGCCGAAAAAGTCGCCGAGAACTGGAGCAAAATCGCCGACATGACAGGCGCCAAGGCCTACTTCATGGGCGGCGAACAAACGCAAAAATTCTTCGCGCGGATTAGCGGCGGCTAGTGCGCCGCGTATGCCGTGCGCGCCCTGGCGGCGCTCACGGCACGAGCGACGGTAAGTAATAGACCTTCGGCGCGTCAGTGTGCACTAGTCGGCCTCCAGACCGAGGCCCGAAAATGCGTCGCCGTTTAATCTATCTCGTATCTCTCAGCGTTGCCGCCAATTCATTCGCTTACTCGCAACCAATCATCTTCTTCCACGGCGGGCAAGACAGCGAACTCAATCCGAGACAATGGCAAGTCACCCCTGAAGCTAATGGTGTGCTCAATCGAGTTGTCGAGGAATACCGGCACTACAAGGTTCAGTATCTGCTGATCGTTGGCCATGACGAAAACGCAAGCACGGCCGAGTTGTCGTACGAGCGGGCGAAGTTGCGCGCCGAAGCCGCAAGGCGAGCGCTCATCGATCTGGGCTTGCCAGCGGATAGGCTCGCGACAAAATCATGCTCGTTCGACGAACCGTACGAACTGAAAGCCGGTCCCGAGCCGCTAAACCGCCGCGTCAATTTCGCTGGCGCTTCGTCCCTCCAAGAACTCCTTGAAATCGATCGCACGACATGCCCTGCCACTCGGGCGCCGGCCAAGCAATCGCCGAAGGTGAGATAGCACCGCTAGCGCGACGGATCTGATATCACTGCCTTTTCCGGACTGCCGCGCCGCCTGGCCTCTTCGGCGCATAGCCGCTCGATTTCCGGCATCAGCTTGACGTAGGCCGACGGGTTGCCCGCCACGAACCAGCGTAGCGCCAACGCCGCGCGTAGCCAGCCCGGTGCCATCACGCGGCGTTTGCGTTTCAGCACGCCGTCCGCGATCGCCTTCACCGCGATGTCGACCGGCGCGATGGTCTTGAGCGGCCCCGGCAGATGTTCGCGGACATACGTGAACGCCGGATGTTCGCCGCCTGCCTTCACTAAGTCGGTCGCGAGCCAGCCGAAATAGGCGACGCCGACATCGACGCCCTTGTGCACGACTTCGGCGCGGAACGTGTTGAGCAGGTTCTCGGTCGCGCCCTTGCTGGCACCGTAGGCAGCCATGCCGGGCGGCGCCGACGCAGCCGCGATCGACGCCACGCCGAGGAAGTAGCCCTTCGTCTCGATTAGATGCGGTAGCGACGCCTGGATCGCGTTGAAAGTGCCCTCGACATTCACCGCCATCACGCGGCGGAAGTGCTCCGGCGACATGGTGGAAAGCAGATCGAAGTTCGAGATGCCGGCATTCGACACCACCGCATCGATACGCCCGAACTTTTCGCGGACACCCTCGAACGCGCTGCCGACGGCCACACGGTCCGTCATGTCCGCCTCGAACGCGATGGTGTCGGCGCCGATGGTCTTCGCGTTCTGGCGCAGCAATTCGCCCTCAAGACCGACGAGTGCCACCGCGTAGCCGCGTTGGCCGAGCGCTGCAGCAACACCCGCGCCGATACCTCGTGCGGCGCCGGTGACTACGGCGACTCTTGTGGTGGTGGGCATTTGCGTTGTCCTACGGTGATCGGGTTTCGGGATTCGTGTTTCGGGCTCTCCGATAACCGATCCCCGATGCCCGAATCACTGCTAAAGCCCCAGCACCAGCTTTGCCATGATGTTGCGCTGGATCTCGTTCGAGCCTGCGTAGATCGCGGCCTTGCGCATGCTGAAATAGTACGGCGCCGCCGTCACGGCGTAGTCGGGCTGCGGCCAGGGTTCGTTCGTGCGCGCCCACGGGTTTTGCACGAACGGCATTGCCGAGTACTGCACGGCTTCGACCGCAAGCTCGGTGATCGCCTGCTGAAGCTCCGTGCCGCGCGTTTTGAACAGCGACGATTCCGCCCCCGGCCTGCCGCCGGTCGCGAGCTTCGAGAACACGCGCAGTTCGGTGAACTCAAGCGCGTGAAGCTGAATCTCCAGTTCTTCGATTTTGCGGCGGAACGTGGCGTCGTCGATCAGCCTCTTTCCATCCGACGCTTCGGCTGCGGCGATCGTGCGCACCTTCTTTAGCGAACGCTTTAGCCCCGGCGCGTAGGCGTTGCCGCGTTCGAACTCGAGCAGGTACTTCGCGTACGTCCAGCCTTCGTCCTGCTTGCCGATCAGGTTCTCCTTCGGCACGCGCACATCGTCGAAGAAGACTTGGTTGACCTCCTGCTCGCTCTCGGGCGGCCCGTCGAGCGTGACGATCGGCTTCACGGTGATGCCCGGCGTCTTCATGTCGATCAGCAGAAACGAGATACCCTCCTGCGGTTTCGTGCCCGCCGTCGTTCGGACGAGGCAAAAGATCCAATCCGCCCACTGCGCATGCGTGGTCCAAATCTTCGTGCCGTTGCAGAGATAGTGGTCGCCCTTGTCTTCGGCCTTCATCTGCAAGCTGGCCAAGTCCGAGCCCGAGCCCGGCTCCGAATAGCCCTGGCACCACCACACGTCCGACGACAGGATCGACGGCAAGTACTTCTTCTTCTGCGCGTCGTTGCCGAACGCCATGATCACCGGCGCCACCATCTTGACGCCCATCGGGCTCACAATCGGCGTACCGGCCGACGACATCTCGATGTCGAAGACGTATTTCTGGTTCGCGCTGAAACCGGCGCCGCCGTATTCCTTGGGCCAGTTCGGCGCGATCCAGCCGCGCTCGTAGAGCGCCTTCTGCCACTTCACTTGGCCGGCTTTGTCCAGATAGCCGTTCTTCGTGAACGCCATCTTGCGCCGCAAGTCTTCGTCGAACTTCTCGGCGATGAAGGCGCGCACGTCCTCGCGAAACTTTAGATCGTCTTTGCTGAAACCGAGTTCCATGGGTGCGGAGCCTCTAAAGCTTGTCGAGCAATTCGATACCCGGCCGGCCGTCGAGCACGGCGCCGAGCTTCGGTCCTGCCGCCGCCATATGCGGTGTCGTGCGATGGGCGGCCAAATCGGCTTCCGACTTGTACTGCTCCATCACGATGTAGGTGGACGCGTTCGCCTTCGACTTGAACACCTCGTACTGCAGCGCGCCGGGTTCGTGCGCCTTTACTTGCGCCTGCAGATCGCGGAACACGGCTTCGAACTCCGCTTCCTTGCCGGGTTTCACTTTCAACGTCGCGACGATGCCGAGTGTCATGCGTTTTCTCCCGATGATTTGAGGTGAGTAGACTAAAGCGCGCGGCGAAGCACAAGCGTACGCCGCATGCGCTTGGCCTCAACGTCGATCTCGCGCATCGCCTCGAATTCAAAGCCTTCCGTAGCGTAGAGATGCCGCGCCTTTAGGTTCGGCTCCACAACGCCAAGCCGGATCACCGTTCCGCCCTGCGCGCGCACCCAATCGTAGAGCGAATGCAAACACCGGCGCCCAGTGCCGCCGCCGCGCACGCGCACCGAGAGGAGGATGAAGCCCAGATACCAAACATGCGGCTCGGGAAATCCGCGAATGATATCGATTAATCCCTCCACCCGACCGTCGCGCTCAAGCACGAAGATGAATTTATCGTCGAACGTCTTCCCCGCCGGCAAAGCGGCCCGCATCTCCTCAACCGGAAACCGCCGCCCGTTGATCTCGAAGTACTCGGGGTCTTCGTCGAATAGCCGATCAAGCGCTGGCTCATCGGTGTCGGCGAGCGAGCGAACGTGGAACCCCGGGATGGTGGGTGCGCTCACCGCCCTTTGTAATCCCCCGGCCGCTTTTCGAAGAACGCGTTCACCGCTTCGGCGTGATCCTCCGTGTGGTGCGCCAGCGCCTGCATCGCGGCGGAGAGTTCCATGATGTTGTCGAAGCTCGTTGACTGCCCCTCGCGCAGCAGCCGCTTCGTCATGCGCAACACGTCCGGCGGCTGTGCAGTTATGCGTTGTGCGAGCTTCATCGCTTCGTCCATCAGCGTTGCCGCCGGAACGACTTTCGAAACCAAGCCCCAGCTCAGCGCCGTATGCGCGTCCACCGTATCGCCCGTGAAGAGCAACTCGCTCGCGCGCGCCATGCCGATCACCCGCGGCAGCAGCCACGCGCCGCCGTCGCCGGGGATGAGACCGATCTTCAGGAACGTCGCGCCGAAGATCGCCTTGTCGCTGGCGATGCGTGTGTCGGCCAGACACGCGACGTCGTTGCCGAGCCCGATTGCGGGTCCGTTCACCGCTGCGATCACAGGCACCTCTATCCCCCAAACGCTGCGCACGATGCGGTGAATGCCGTTCCGGTACCGCTCGCGGATCGCGACCCCGGGCCCGGCGAACGCGCCGCCCTTTTCCCGCATTGCCTTCAAATCGCCGCCGGCCGAGAACGCCTTGCCGGCACCGGTCAGGATCACCGCCCGCACCCCGCGATCCGCGTTGATCCGCGCGGCGGCCGCCGCGAACGCGTCGCCGTCGCCGTCGTGGCCCAACGGGTTGCGCGACTCCGCCCGGTTGATCGTCAGCGTCACCACGGGCCCATGTGTTTCAAACAGCAACACTTCGCTCATTGTTTTGCTCGCCTCGGCCGTTTCGTTCACCCGAACGTAACCATGAAGCGCGCCCGTGCAAACGGCCAAAATTAACGCCTGGCGTGCCAAGATTGCGGCTGGACGACAAGGTCTGGGGACCGTATGGCGGGCGCATACTTTGAGAGCGCATACTCGCCGTTCGCGCATGCGCGAGCGCTCCCATCCGCACGTCTGGCGAAGCTGCAACACGATCAGCTGCTGCTCGTTCAACGCAACATCGCCCCCAGTGTCGTGGCGATGCCGCTGTTTTCGATCGTCATCAGCATGATGTTGTCGGCGTGGGTGCCGCTTTGGCTGCTCGCCGTATGGGTCGGGTGCGTGACGGCGGCGTCCGCTGCCATGGGTGTCTCCTACGTTCTTCACAAGCGCAGCGGCCAAACGCTCGCTGAAACGCCACGCTGGACCGCAATCTCGTTCGCGAATGCCGCCACCTTCGCCTTCGCCTGGGTAGCGCCGTCGCTGTTCTTCTGGGGCTACTGCGACGGCACCGGTCACATGCTGCTCGCGCTCGTCTTCGCATGCTGCGTTGCGGGCTGCGCCGCGTTGCAGTCGCCCTGCCCGCCGCTGCTGGTCGCAACGTTCATTCCCTACGCAATGGCACTGATCGTGCCGCCGCTCTTCGAGGGTGAGCCGTTTTACTGGGGTTTGAGCGCGCTCGGCCTCGGCTTCTCGCTGTTCATGGTCCACCTTGCCCGCAACATTTACCAGACCGCGCGCGACATGCTGCTGTTGCGGGAAGACAAGAACGAACTGATCGAGCAGCTGACCGCCGCCAAGATCGAATCCGACAAAGCCCGCTCGCGCGCCGAAGCGGCAAGCCAAGCGAAGTCGAAGTTCCTGGCCAATATGAGTCACGAGTTGCGCACGCCGCTGAACGCCATCCTGGGCTTCTCAGAAGTGATGCGGGACGAGGTGTTCGGCAATCTGGGCTCGCGCCAGTATGTCGGTTACGCCAGCGACATCCACAAAAGCGGCGAGCATCTGCTGGGCTTGATCAACGACGTGCTGGACCTGTCGCGCATCGAAGCCGGCCGCTTTGTCGTGCGCGCAGAGGAGATCAACGTCCCCGAGGCGATCAAAGCCGCGTACGCGATGTTCGAAATGCGCGCGTCCGCGTCGGGCATCAGGCTGAAGGCGGAGATCGACCCTGCCCTCCCGCTACTGCTGGCGGACGAGCGCGCCTGCCGCCAAATTCTGATCAACCTCATTTCGAACGCGGTGAAGTTCACACCCGCGGGCGGCACGGTGACGACGTTCGCGCGCCGCTCGGCCGGCGGCGGCATGGAGGTCGGCGTGACCGACACGGGTGCGGGCATCGACCCCGCCGACGTCGCGACGGTCTTCGAAGCCTTCGGCCAAGGCCGCCACGACATCGCCGTCAACGAGAAAGGCACGGGGCTGGGCCTGCCCATCGTCCGCGGCCTCGTCGAAGCCCACGGCGGTAAAGTCAGACTCGACAGCGTGCTGGGCAAGGGAACGACGGTGCTATGCACCTTCCCGCGCGAGAGACTGAGCGCGCCGCAGCCTGTGCCGATCAGGCTGGCGACAGTGCTCTAGCCGCGATTCGGTTATCGGGTTTCGGGATTCGTGTGAAAACCGAACCACGAAAGCCGATACCCGATATCGCTAGTCCAACGATGCATACCGCTTCAAATGGTGATCCACGTTCCCGAACATTGTGTCGATCATCGTTAGGCGCTTGAAGAAGTGGCCGACGTTGAGTTCGTCGGTCATGCCCATGCCGCCGTGCAGTTGCACCGCGTTTTGGCCGATGAAGCGGCCGGCTTTGCCGATTTGTACCTTCGCGGCTGAGGCGGCCTTGCGGCGCTCAGTGTCGCTTTCGCCGAGCTTCAGCGTCACCATGAACGTGATCGACACCGACTGTTCGTAGTTCATGAACATGTCGACCATGCGGTGCTGCAGCACTTGGAACTTGCCGATCGGCACGCCGAACTGCTTGCGCGTTTTGCAGTACTCGACCGTTGCGTCGTTCAACACCTTCATGCCGCCGATCGCCTCCGCCGACAGCGCGGCGATCCCTTCATCGACCACGCGCTCGACAAGCGGCAGCCCGTCGCCCTCATGACCGATCAGCGCATCGGCGCCCAGCGCCACGTTCTCGAACGTGATTTCTGAGGCGCGCAACCCGTCCACCGTCGGGTAGTCCCGGCACGACACGCCCTTGGCCTTCTTATCGACGACGAAGACCGACACGCCCTTCTCGTCGCGCTGCCCGCCGCCGGTGCGCGCCGTCACGATCAAGCTGTCCGCCCACGGTGCGCCGATCACGACCGCTTTGTGGCCGTTCAGCGTATAGCCCGCGCCCGACTTCTTCGCCGTGACGGCGAGGTCGGCGAGGTTGTAGCGCCCCTGCGGCTCGGCGAACGCAAACGCGAACACGCGCTTGCCCTCGACGATCTCAGGGATGAAGTGCTCCTTCTGCGCCTTCGACGCGCCGTGGGTCAGGAAACCGCCCGCGAGCACCACCGTGCCGAGATAGGGCTCGATCACGAGCCCGCGCCCAAACTCTTCCATGATGATCATGGTCTCGACCGGCCCGCCGCCCAAGCCCCCGAAGTCTTCCGCGAACGGCGCGCCGAGCAGACCCAACTCCGCGAACTGCTTCCAGTTCTCGCGCTTCCAGCCCGCCTCGCTCTTCGCGATCGCGCGGCGCATGTCGAACGTGTAGCCGTTCTGCACGAATTTTTGGACGCTATTGCGTAGCAGCGTCTGCTCTTCGGTGAAGGAAAAATCCATGTGAGGCGCTTCCGTTTTTGTTTGTTGATGCGTGATTAGCGAAATAGGCGCGGGGGCTCAATTAAAGCCCAAGCACCATCTTCGCAATGATGTTGCGCTGGATCTCGCTGGAGCCGCCGTAGATCGTCGTGCGCCGCGTCAGGAAATAGTTCTGCGATGCGCCGTGCGAATAGTCCGGACCCGGCACGTATTCGTTCGTCATCTTGTCGTGCGCGAACGGCTGATATGGGCTGCCGTAATACGCGATCGCCTCGAGCGTCAGCTCCGTCAGCCGCTGCTGAATGTCGGTGCCCTTGATCTTCAGGATCGAAGCCTCAGGCCCGTGCCCACCCTTCGACTCGCGCGCAAGCGTGCGAAGCTCCGTGAACTCCAGCGACAGCAAATCGATCTCAAGCTCAGCAATGTTCCGTGCGAACATCGCGTCGTCGATCAGCTTCTTACCGGCGCCGTCCTGCTCCGCACCGGCGAGCGTCTTCAGCCGCTCCACCCCGCGCTTCGAGCGTGCAACGCCGGCAATCCCCGCGCGCTCGTGCCCCAGCAGAAACTTCGCGTAAGTCCAGCCCTCGTTCTCTTTGCCGATCAGGTTCTTCACCGGCACCTTCACATTGTCGAGGAAGACCTCGTTCACCTCGTGCGCGCCGTCCAAGGTGATGATGGGCCGAACCGTCACACCCGGCGACTTCATGTCGATCAGCAGGAACGAGATGCCCTCCTGCTGCTTCGCCTTCATGTCCGTACGCACGAGGCAGAAGATCCAATCGGCGAATTGCGCCAGCGTCGTCCAGGTCTTCTGCCCGTTGACGATATAGTGGTCGCCCTCGCGCACCGCCGTCGACTTCAGCGACGCCAAGTCCGAGCCCGAACCCGGCTCCGAATAGCCCTGACACCACCAGCGCTCGCCCGAGAGAATTTTCGGCAGGTGATCCTTCTTCTGTTCCTCGTTGCCGAACGTGTAGATGACCGGTCCCACCATCGCGAGACCGAACGGCAGCGTCATCGGCGTGTCGGCCGCTGCGCACTCCTCGCTGAAAATGTACTTCTGCGTCGAGGTCCAGCCGGTGCCGCCGTACTCCTTCGGCCACGACGGTGCGACCCAGCCCTTCTCGTAAAGCGCCTTGTGCCAAGCCAGGAAGTCGTGCTTGCCCTCATACTGGCGGCGCGATTTACCTTTCAGTTGGCTAGGGATCGCGCCGGCGATAAACGCGCGCACGTCTTTGCGGAAGGTTTCGTCGGCGGGCGTGAAGTCGAGGTTCATGGGCTGCAGTCCTTGAGGGTTTCCGGCGCCGATGATAGCGGCCCGTTCCGCCGGTTTCAAAGCGTGAGCTTGTGACCGCCCTTCCGGCGCGTTACCAGAGGGCATGAGTGGCGCCATCGAAACTCCCTGCATAAAGGTCTGCGCCATTGACGCTACGACAGGTTGGTGCCTGGGCTGCGGCCGCTCGATGGCGGAGATCGGCGGCTGGAGTTCGATGCCCGCCGACCGCCGCCGCGCCGTCATGACCGAACTCGACGCCCGAAAGGCAACGATCGCCGACCGCGACACGCGGGCCAAGCTCTACCGGCTCCCCGGCTCATGACCGGCCGCGTCATCGCCGTCGCGCTCAGCCCGAAGCACACGATGTCGAAACCGTCACGCGATCGCATCCGCTTGATCGAGGGGCACGGCGTCGAAGGCGACGCGCACATGGGAACGACCGTGAAACACCGCTCCCGCGTGCGCGTGGACCCGACCGCCCCGAACCTGCGCCAAGTGCACCTCATACACGCCGAACTTTTCGACGAGCTGCACGGACAAGGCTTCGAGATCGTGCCAGGCCAGATGGGCGAGAACATCACGACGCGCGGCATCGACCTGCTGGCGTTGCCGAGAGGCACACGTCTGCACATCGGCAGCGCGGTCGTCGAAGTCACCGGCCTGCGCAACCCCTGCACCCAACTCGACGGCATCCAACCGGGACTGATGGAGGCGGTGCTGGAACGCACGCCCAGCGGCCTGGTCCGCAAGGCGGGGATCATGGCGATCGTTATCGCCGGCGGCGAAGTCGCAACCGGCAGCATGATCCGCGTCACGCGCCCAACCGGCAACCACGAGCCATTGACACCAGTATGATCCATAATCGCAGACGGTTTTTGGTAGCAGGGGGCAGCCTGGCGCTCCTGCCTCTGGCTGCCGGGTGCGCCGAGGGCGAACCAAAGATGACGCCTGCCCTTCGCGGCTATGAGATGCCGCTCGAATCCGAGCCGCACGAACGCACGTTCATGCAATGGCCGGTGAGCCCGAAAGTCTACGACACGGCGTCGCTGGCGCGCGTGCAGGCGAGCATCGCGCTGATCGCAAACACCATCGCGCGATACGAGCCGGTTGTCATGCTGGCGGGCGGCCGCGATGCGGCCGCCGCGCGCAAAGCATTGTCCGGCGAAGTCGAGATTTGGGGCATCGCGACGGACGACCTTTGGTGCCGCGATTCCGGTCCGACGTTCGTGCGCGATGCGGCGGGCAAACTCGCCGTCGCTCACATCCGTTTCAACGGCTGGGGCGGCAAGCAGGCGCATGCCAACGATGCTTTGATCGCACCGCGCATTGCACAACGGCTTGGGCTACCGCTTCTCGACACGGGCCTCGTCGGCGAGCAAGGCGGCGTCGAGCACGATGGTGCGGGCACGCTACTCGCGCACGCCAGCTGTTGGGCGAACCCCAACCGCAACCGGCTGGATCAGAGCGAGATCGGCTCCCGCTTGCTGGCGGCCCTGGGCGGCCGGAAAATGATCTGGGCACCAGGCATCAAGGGGAAAGACATTACGGACTACCACATCGACGCGCTCGCACGTTTTGTCGGACCCGGCAAAGTCCTGATCCAGCTGAGCGACGAGATCGATCCGGACGATCCCTGGTCGGTCGCAGGCCAAGAAACACTTCGCATCCTTCGCACCGAAACCGACGCAGCCGGACGCAAACTTGAAATCGTTCGCCTGCCCGACCCCCTGAACATCCGAAGCAAACGTGACGATTTCGTCGCGAGCTACGTCAACTACTACGTCTGCAACGGTGCCGTGATCGCGGCGCAGTTCGGCGACAAGGCGGCCGACGCTCGCGCCAAGCAGCTGCTGCAATCGCTGTACCCGGGCCGCACCGTCGAAATGCTCGACATCGATCCCATCGGCGAAGCCGGAGGCGGCATCCATTGCGCGACGCAACAACAGCCGAAGGCAGGCTAACCGCGGTCCAACAGCACTGTCACCACATTACCCGCACGCCGCCGGCGGCTTCGTAGCCGTCGACTTCGGTGTCTAGGCCTTGCGTCATGCGGCCGCGCATGAAGAGTGTGGCGCTGTCAGCGATGCGCGCGTTGAAGCCGATGTCGGCGTCGAGCACCATCGAGAGCGGCTGCGCGTTTATCGTCGCGCCTTGCTTGGTGACCGAGATGCCGTCGCCGAAGTCGTGCGTTACGCCGGCGCCGATGAACGGACGGAAGCTGCCATCCCAGAACGCCGTGTCGAGGCGAAGCCCGCCGCGTCCGCTCCACTGCGACACATCCTCGACGGTGCCTGCGATGAGGCAGTTGTCGCCGCACGTCGCGCCGTCGTAGTCGATGCGGCCGTTCAGCGTCAGCGCGGTCATGCGATCGAACGGAATGCGGTAGCCGGCGTCGAGATGGCCGATGCCGCCTTTGATGTCGGCCGACAACAAGCCGCCGCCTGCGGCCACGCCTTCCCATTCCGTCGACGCAAAGCCCGCTGCCAACACGGCGTAGAAGTCGCCGAGCGTTAGGCCGCCATGCGCCTGATAGCGCCCGCCGCTGCCGGTCAGCTTCGTGTTGCCCTGGGGCAGCGCGATGGTGGCGTCCGTCTGGCCCCATGACGCGGATGCGCCGAGGAAGAACGTCTCATTCACCGCCGCGTCCGCGCCTACGTTGATGCAATGGTGGTCGGCGTCGATTTCGAGTCCCGTGTCTGCGCCGGTGCTCTGGTTGCCGAAGCGGACATCGCCCGAAATGCGATAGCCCTTGCCGTCGAAGCCCGGATGCGCCGTGTCTTCGCGCTCGCAAAGCGCGCGCGACGTGCGTCCGGTGGCCAGCATCGCCGCGTTGAGCGCGATTTGCTGCAACGGCGCCGACTGCAGGAAGAAGCCGTCGGTGGTGCCGGTGTAGTTGGCCACGTATTTGAGCAGGTATTCGAACCCGCCCTGGATCACCGGTGTCTGTAGCGCAAACGCGTTCGACCCGACGTTGCCTGCGACGCGCACGAGTTCGTAGCCGTTGCCCGTGGTGCCTGCCGGCGACGTGGACGGCGCGAATGGCACGATGTTGATGAGCGTCTGCGCGCCGAGCACGTTGCCGCCGACCTGCAGGAAGTCGTGCGTCGTACCGTTGACGGGTGCGGCTGCATTGTTGAGTTGCACCTCGGCGATGATCACGCCGCCGCCGATGTAGTCGCCAGCGACGATCGTCGACCCCGGCGAGTTACCCGACGAAAGCGTGCCCAGATTGGTGAGGTTTCCGCCGATCGACGTGTTGCCCGAAAGGATCGCGCCCGCGTTGATCAGCACGCTGCCCGCGACCGTGCCGTTCACGTTGAGCTCACCGCCGTTGACCGTGGTCAGGCCCGTGTAACCCAAGTTGCCGGTTGAGAACTTGCCCGTGCCCTGCTTCGTCATCCCGCCGGTTCCGGTGAACGTGCCGGTGTAGGACGTGTTGTTCGCATCGCCCGTGGTCAGGAAGTTTGCGTTCAGCGACACGAGGCCCGCGCCGGCGAGATTGCCAATCGTCTCCGACGTTTGCAGGTCGAGCGTGCCGCCCGCCATGACAACCGCACCGCCGTTCGCGATCGCGTTGCCGCCCGCAAGGCGCAACGTGCCGGCGTTCACGGTGGTGGGGCCGGTGTGCGTGTTTGTGCCCGAGAGCGTGAAGATACCGGTGCCTTGCTTGATGAGACTGCCCGCACCCGACATGTTGCCGGCGAACGCGGTGTTCGCGGCATTGCCGGTCGTCAACGTGGCGTTCAGGATCGCGGACGAGCCTGCCAGGCCGGCGAGACTTCCAATCGTCTCGTTCGAGTCCACCCGGAACGTGGCGCCGCTGGCGACGGCGACCGCACCGGTGTCGGCGATCGCGTTGCCGCCGCTGACGGCGAGCGTTCCGCCTTGGATGTCCGTTGTGCCGCCGTAGGTGTTGGTGCCGCTCAATACTTGGGTGCCTGCGCCCGTCTTGATCAGTCCGTTGGTGCCGGAGATGACGCCGCCGAACGTGGAGCTGCCGCCCGACGTCTGGATGGTCAGCGTGTTGGCGTTCATCGTCACGTTGCCCGCGCCCAGCAGCGGTCCGATCGTTTCGGACGACAGCAGGTCGAGCGTTGCGCCTGAGGCGACGGCGACCGCCGATGTATCGGCGATGGCGGTGCCGCCGGAGAGCTGCAGCGTGCCCGCGTTGACCGTGGTTTGGCCGGTGTATGTGTTCGTGCCGTCGAGCAGGAACGTGCCCGTGCCTTCCTTCGTCATCCCGCCGGTGCCGGACATCGTGCCGGAGAACGTCGTGTTCCCCGCATCGCCGGCCGTCAGCGTGTTGGCGTTGAGCACGACGAACGAACCGACCGCACCGGTGAGGTTGCCGATGCGCTCCGAGCTCAAGAGCTCGAGCGTTGCGCCGGACACCACGCTTACCGCGTTCGTGTCGGCGAGCGCGTTGCCGTTCTGCAGACGCAGCGTTCCGGCGTTGACGTTTGTGCCGCCTGCAAACGTGTTGGTTCCGGCGAGCGTGAAGATGCCGGAGCCTTGCTTGATCAAGCCGCCCGCACCGAACATCGAGCCCGCAAACGTCGTGTCCGTTGCGTCGCCCGTTGTCAGCGTTGCCTGCAGATCTACCGCGGAACCCGCGGCGCCTGCGAGGCTGCCGATCGTTTCGGCCGTTTGGACTTCGAACTCGGCGCCGCTTGCGACGGAGACGGCGCCCAGATCGCTGATTGCGCTGCCGCCGGTGACGGCGAGCACGCCGCCGTTGACGTTTGTCGTGCCGCCGTAGGTGTTCGTGCCGGAGAGGACCTGTGTGCCCGTGCCGGTTTTGGTCACACCGCCGGTGCCGCCGATCGCGCCGCTGAACGTGGACGTGGTGGGCGAGGCGACGTTGATCGACAGCGTGTTGGCGTTGAGCGCGACTGCGCCCGAGCCGCTGAGCGGACCGATGATTTCAGACGACAGGAGTTCAAGTGTGCCGAGCGCGCCGACGTTGACCGGCGTCGTGTTGCCGAGCGCCGAGCCGCCCGACAGCTGCAGCGTGCCGCCGTTGATCAGCGCGGTGCCGCCGAACGTGTTGTTGCCCGAGAGCGTGAAGATGCCGGTTCCGACCTTCGTCAGACCGCCGGTGCCCGACATGCCGCCGCCGAAGGTCGTGGTGGCGTTGTCGCCGCCTGCCGTCAGCGTGAATGCGTTCAAGTTGACGAACGAGGCTGCCGCGCCGGTGAGCGAGCCGATGGTTTCGTTCGCGAGCAGTGCGAATGTCGCGCCGGTTGCGACATTGACGTTGTGTACATCCGACAGCGCTGCGCCGCCCGACACCGCCAGCGTACCGCCGTTCACGAACGTTTGGCCCGTGAACGTGTTTGCGCCGCTCAACACTTCGGTGCCCGCGCCCGTCTTCGTCAGGTCGCCCGTTCCCTGGATGACGCCACCAAACGTGGTCGAGCCGGTGGTCGCGTTGATCGTCAGGTTTTGGCCGTTCAGGTCCACGATCCCGCCCGCGACGCCTTGGAGCGCGCCTATGGTTTCGGTCTGCAACAGCTGCAACGTGCCGCCGCTCTTGATGTCGACCTTCGACGTGTCGGCGATTGCGGCGCCGCCGTTTACCTGCAGCGTGCCCGCGTTGATTGTTGTCGCGCCGGTATAGGTGTTCGCGCCGGTGAGCGTGAAGATGCCTGTGCCTTCTTTGGTGAGGCCGCCGCTGCCCGAGATGATGCCGCCGAACGAAGTGTTCGACGCATCGCCCGTCGTGAGCGTCGAGAAACCGAGATTGACGAACGTACCGCCAAGGCCATTCAGGTTGCCGATGCGTTCCGACGACTGTAGCCCCAGCGCGCCGTCGCCGTTCAAGATCACGCTGCCCGTGTCGGCGATGGCCGCACCGCCGTTCAGCGTCAGCGTGCCGTCGTTGACGGTCGTGGTGCCGGTATAGGTGTTCGTGCCTGCCAGGATGAACGTGCCGCTGCCTTCTTTGACCAAGTTTCCGCTGCCGATGATCCGGCCGGCATACGAGCTGAAGTCGCAGGTGTAGGGCGGCGTATTCGAGCAACTGGGTCCGGCCGGTCCGGTTTCGGCCACCGCGCCGCCCGTCGTCAACGTGAAGCCCTGAAGATCGACGATCGATGCGATCGTGGCGGGCGTCCCCGGCGGGGTCACAGGCGAACCCGGACAGCCCGGCCAGCTGGGCACCGTCGTGCAGATATCCAGCGGCAGGACCGGTGGCGGCCCCGCCGGCGCGTCGCCCACGCCGGTCAAGCTGCCGATCGTTTCCGATGCGGCGAGCTGCAACGTCGTCGCCGAACCGAGGCTCACTGCGCCAAGGTCGTTGATCGCCGATCCGCCCGCGAGGACCAGCGTACCCATTTGGACGATGGTCGAACCCGTGTACGTGTTCGCGCCCGATAGCGTGACGGTGCCGGTGCCGGTCTTGACGATGCCGCCGCGGACTGTGACCGCAGTCGCCACCAGCGTTTCGCCCGGTCCGACGGGATCGTCGACCAAAAGGTCGGGATCGAGGTTGATGATTTCGATGCTGTCGACGCTTGAGATCGCGCCTGCGAACGTGGTGTTGCCGCTGTCGCCGAAGGTGAGCGTGTTCGAGCCGAGGTGCACCTGCCCAGAACCCGACAGCGAGCCGATGGCCTCGCTTTCGAGCAACGCCAGCGTGCCCGCCGCGCCGATTTGGACCGCGCCAGTGTCAATGATCGCGCCCGTCTCGCCCGCACTCAGCGCCGCGAGATTGACGGTGAGCGTGCCGTTGTTGATGACGGTCGTGCCGGTGTACTGGTTCTCTCCCGAGAGCGTGAAGTTTCCGGTGCCCTCTTTGATCAATCCGCCGGTTCCGGAAATCTCACCGCCGAACGTCGTCGTTCCGTTGTTGCCGCCTGTCGTGAGAGTGTTCGCGTTGAGGTTTACGAACGAGCCCGCAAGACCGCCGAGGCTGCCGATAGTTTCCGAGGACGTCAGGTTGAGCGTTGCGCCGGTCCCGACATTGACGGCCGACAGGTTGCCGATTGCGTTGCCGCCGGACGCCGTCAGCGTGCCTGCGTTGATCGTCGTCGCGCCGCTGTAGGTGTTGGTGCCCGACAGCGTGAACGTGCCGGAGCCTTCCTTCGTGATGCCGCCGGTGCCTACAACGTTGCCGGCGTATGTCGTCGTTGCGTTGTTGCCACCCGTCGTCAGGAAGAAGGCGCCGAGATTGACGGTCGTACCGGCGTTGCCCGTGAGTGCGCCGATCGTTTCGTTGGCGGCAAGCGCAAACGTGCCCGTCGTTACGGTGACGGTCGAGCTGTTGAAGATCGAGTCGCCGCCGGAGGCCGTCAGCGTGCCGCCTAAGATTTCCCAGTTGACCCCGGTGCCGGCCGTGTTGATCAGCGTGATGTTCGTGGCGCCGACCTTCTGGAAGATTTCCCAGTTCGTGTAGGTGGTGCCGATGCGGTTGACTTGGAAATTGAAGTTGGCTGCGCCGCCGAGTTGAAACACGTCGTTTCCGGGCGCAAGCCCGTCAACGGCGATGGTCTGATCGGTTGTGGATTCGATGAGACAGGTGTCGGTCAACGCCGTGCCTACGCACGCCGCTTGCGCAGATGTCGAGCCGGCCGCGATGGCGGCCATCGCAACCGAACTTAGCCAGAGAACGCGACGCACCGTCCTCGCCGATAGTTGCATCACAGAACTTCCCCCACTCGACCTTCGCGCGAGCCGCCCCCCGGCAACTCGCGCGCGATGCACCTAATTAGAACTTCATTGCTACGCCGACTTGACCCGTCCACGAGTCGTTGCCGGCGGTTGCGACCGCACCCGACACCATCATCGGGAACTCCGTATGCGGACGATACGCACCGCGGAACGCAACGCCGTTTTGGCCTTCATAGAAACCGCCGCCCATCGCGAGGCTGGTCTCGCCCTGCTCGAGGTCCATGATCGGCGTCGACATCGCAATCGTCGAGGCGACGCCGCGGTTGAGCTTTTCGACCGCGTGCCGCAGCTGACCCATGTTGGGCGCATCCGAGTTCAAGATACCGTCGGAGACGTACATCAGGCGGCGGCCGCTGGCCGGTGTGCCGAACGAAACGCTGCGCGGGTCGGTCGTGATCGAGCCGGAGCCGATCGCGACGGATTCGAGGTGTGTGGCGGTCGCGCCTGTGCCGAGCGCCGCCGAGTTCGTTCCGGTCGCAACCGCGAAGTCGCCGAAGGCCGCGCCGCCGTTCGAGGCGGTGGCTGCTGCGCCGACTGCGATCGAACCGGTCGCGGTTGCGCCGCGGCCGATCGCGATGGCGTCAACGCCCGTCGCGCGCGCGCTTTGGCCCATCGCGACGGCACCTGCCTGATTGGCGACCGCGCCGTTGCCGACTGCGACCGCGGACGCGCCGCTTGCCGTGCTGCCCACGCCGACGGCGACGGCTTGGCCCGCGCTTGCGGTTGCCAGGCTGCCGAAGGCCACGCTGTCGAGACCGCCTGCGTTGGCACCGTTGCCGAAAGCTGACGC
>JBJXEH010000104.1:0-13099 GCA_046153995.1 Micropepsaceae bacterium | reverse complement strand
CGTGCGCGGCGAGGCTTGCACGGCCGTGCGCTGCATGTAGTGCATCACACCGCGCAAGCCGCCCATTTCTTCGCCGCCGCCGGCGCGGCCAGGGCCGCCGTGGATCAGCGCCGGAAGCGGCGAGCCGTGGCCGGTCGATTCCTTCGCGCAGTCGCGGTCGATGACGACAAGACGGCCGTGGAACGAAGCTGCGCCGTCGATGAACTCGCGCACGATCTTCGGGTCGTGCGTGAACAGCGACATCACGAGCGAGCCCTTGCCGCGGTTGACGAGGCCGATCGCTTCGGTGAGACCGGTGTAGGGCATGAGCGTCGCGACGGGTCCGAACGGTTCGATCTCGTGGACCTTGGTGGCGTGGAGCGGTTTGTCGCAGCGCAGGAGTACTGGCGCCATGAATGCGCCTTTGGCAGCGTCGGCGCCGCGCACATCGACGGCGTTCGGATCGCCTGCAACGATGCGCGTTTCGGCGACGAGCGCCGCGATTTTCGCACGCACGTCAAGGCGTTGCGCCGCGCTGATCAGCGCGCCCATGGCGACGCCCTCTTGGCGCGGGTCGCCGACGACGATTTCGGCGAGCGCTTTCTTCAATGCTACTTCCGCGGCGTCGATCATGTTGGCGGGCACGAGTGCTCGACGGATCGCGGTGCATTTCTGGCCCGCCTTCACCGTCATCTCGCGGACGACTTCTTTGATGAAGAGGTCGAACTCGGGCGTGCCGGGCGCTGCATCGGGACCAAGCACCGCGGCGTTCAGCGAGTCGCGTTCGGCGATAAAGCGCACGCTCTCGCGCGCGATCATCGGGTGACGCTGGAGCTTTTCGGCGGTCTCGGCGGAACCGGTGAATGAGACGACGTCTTGGCCGGTCAAGTGGTCGAATAGATCGCCGATAGGCCCAAGCACGAGTTGGATGGCGCCTTTCGGCAGGACGTTGGCTTCGATGAGAATGCGGAAGGCGGCTTCGGCTAGGTGCGCGCTGGCGGTTGCTGGTTTGACGATCGCGGGGACGCCTGCGAGCAGCGTGGGCGCGAGCTTCTCTAGCATGCCCCAGACGGGAAAGTTGAAGGCGTTGATGTGGACGGCTGCGCCTTTCAGCGACGTCATCACGTGCTGGCCGATGAACGTGCCCTTCTTCGACAGGCCCTCGACCGCGCCATCGGTCAGGATCGTGTCGGCGGGGAGTTCGCGACGGCCTTTGGAGGCGTAGGCGAGCAGCGTGCCCGCGCCGCCTTCGATGTCGATCCAGCCGTCGCTTTTCGTGGCGCCGGTGTCGAAGGAGAGTGCGTAGAGTTCGTCCTTGCGGGCAATGATCGCGTCGCCGAGTGACTTCAGCATTTTCGCTCGGTCGTGGAATGTGAGCTTGCGTAGCGCCGGGCCGCCGATGTCGCGCGCGTGCGCGAGGATGGCTCCGAAGTCGCGGACAGTTTCGCCGACTTGCGCGATGGGTTCACCAGTGATGGCGGAGCGGACAGGCGTCATCGTTCCGCGCGGGGGAGCCCAAGCATCCTGCGCGTAGGCTTGCAGCGTTTTCATGGAGCCTCCTAGCGGCCGGTGAATTTGGGCGGGCGCTTTTCGCCGAACGCGGCGACGCCTTCGCCGTAGTCGTGGCTGCGGCCGAGTTCGCGTTGCAGATCTCGCTCGAGATCGAGTTGCGCGTCGAGCGTTTGCGACCAGGCTTTGCGGATCGCGAGTTTGGTGGCGCCCAAGCCCTTTGTCGGACCGTTGGCGAGACGCTCGACGAGTTTCGTCGCTTCGGCTTGGAGCTCGGCGTCTTCCACCGTGCGCCAGATCAAGCCCCAGGCCTCGGCCTTCTCAGCGCTCAAAGGTTCACCGGTGAGGGCCAGCGCCATCGCGCGCGGCTGACCCGCGAGGCGCGGCAAGATCCATGTGCCGCCGGAGTCGGGCACGAGGCCGATGTTCGCGAAGGACTGGATGAACCGCGCGCCCTTTGCGGCCAGCACGATGTCGGCGGCGAAGGCGATATTCGCACCGGCACCTGCGGCGACGCCATTCACGGCGCACACGACCGGCTTCGGGAGCGCAACCAAGCGGCGGATGAGCGGGTTGTACCGGTTCTCAATCGACTCGCCGAGGTCGACGCCGCTGCCGCCGGGTGCGACGGCGCGGTCGGACAAATCTTGACCCGCGCAGAAGCCGCGGCCCGCGCCTGTGATCAGCAACGCGCGAATGTCGGGGTTGCGTTCGACGGCGGTCAGCGCTTCCGCTACCTCCGCATGCATTTGCACGTTGAAGCTGTTCAACCGGTCGGGCCGGTTCAGCGTGAGGCGTGCCGCGTTGTTCGTGAGTTCGAACAGGATGGTTTCGTAGTTCATCCGCCACCTCCCATGACTGTCGCGGGTTGGTCCCGCGCTCGTGTGCGGCACCGCTTTAGGATAGAACGCGCGATGGGTCAATTTATCCCAGCCATGCGTGTGCGCAGCGGCAATAAATTGACCGATCGGTCAACTTATTCTAGGTTCGTTTGACGTTCTTCGAGGACTTCCGCGCGCTTATGTACACCACCGAATTGAAAGACAAGAACCAGGCGTCGGCACCCGTCACAGCCGTGGCCGAGGATCCGGTGAAGCTCGCTGCGTTCGAAGCGCGCGTCGCGGCGGACGATTTCATCGAGCCAAAGGATTGGATGCCGGAAGCATATCGCAGGACACTGGTCCGGCAAATTTCGCAGCACGCGCATTCGGAAATCGTGGGCATGTTGCCCGAGGGTAATTGGATCACGCGGGCGCCGAGTTTGCGGCGTAAGGCGGTGCTGCTCGCCAAAGTGCAGGATGAGGGCGGGCACGGGCTTTATCTTTACGCCGCGGCGGAGACGTTGGGCACGAGCCGCGATGAGATGATCGAGGCGCTGCATTCCGGCCGCGCGAAGTATTCGACGATTTTCAATTATCCGACGCTGACCTGGGCCGATATCGGCGCGATCGGCTGGTTGGTGGATGGGGCTGCGATCTTGAATCAAGTGCCGCTGCAGCGGACGTCCTATGGGCCGTATGCGCGGGCGATGGTGCGGATTTGTAAGGAAGAGAGTTTTCATCAGCGCCAGGGTTACGAGATCATGATGGCGCTCACCGCCGGTTCGGTCGAGCAGAAGCGGATGGCGCGGAATGCACTCGATCGCTGGTGGTGGCCGTCGCTGATGATGTTCGGGCCGCCGGACGAGAATTCGCCGAATACGGCGCAATCGGTGCGCTGGCGGATCAAGCGCGAGACGAACGACGAGTTGCGGCAGAAGTTTGTCGATGTGACGGTGCCGCAGGCGGAGGCCATTGGGCTTAAGGTTCCTGATCCCGCTTTGAAGTGGAACGAGGCGCGTGGATCGTACGATTTCGGCGCTGTCGATTGGGAAGAGTTCTACGCCGTCGTACGCGGTGAAGGGCCGGTCGCGAAGGAGCGTGTGAAAGCGCGAGTCGAGGCTTGGGAGAACGGCGCTTGGGTTCGTGAGGCTGCGAATGCGCATGCCGCGAAACGTGCGCACCGCGCGGCGGCGGAGTGAGGCGCATGAGCAAAGAGTGGCCGCTTTGGGAAGTGTTTGTGCGGGCGAAGAATGGGCTTGCTCATAAGCATGTCGGGTCGGTGCATGCCGCGGACGATCGCATGGCGATCGAGGCGGCGCGCGATACGTACACACGGCGGATGGAGGGCATCAGTCTTTGGGTCGTGCGGTCGGCCGACATTGTGGCCTCTGATCCGGGAGAAGGCGCGGCGTTGTTCGAACCGGCGGCGGACAAGGTCTATCGCCACCCGACGTTTTATTCGATTCCTGAGAACGTGAAGAACATCTGATGGCCGACGCCGTTCACGAGTATGCGCTGCGTCTGGGCGACGACAGCTTGATCCTGGGGCAGCGGCTTTCTGCGTGGTGCGGGCATGCGCCGATGCTGGAGGTCGATCTCTCGCTCGCCAACATCGCGCTCGATCTGGTGGGACAGGCGACGCTGTTCTTGGGTGTAGCTGGTGACGCCGATAAGCTCGCGTTTCATCGCGATGTGCTCGACTTCAAGAACTGCCTGTTGGTGGAGCAGCCGAACGGTGATTTCGCGCAGACGATCACGCGGCAGTTTCTGTTCTCGAATTGGCAGGAGCTGTTGTTCCGCGAGCTTCTCGCGTCGCGCAACGCGACGCTGGCCGCGATTGCCGGCAAGGCGGTGAAAGAGGTTGCTTATCACGCGCGGTTTGCGAACGAGTGGATCGTGCGGCTTGGCGATGGCACGGTGGATAGTCGGGCGCGCGTGATCAATGGGCTCGAGTGGGCTTGGCGCTTTGGCGATGAGTTGTTTGACGTCGATGGTCTCGAGCCGTTGATCACCTCCGGCGTTGCGGCAGATGTGCGTAAGCTGCGCGGCGAGTGGGATCAGCGGATCGCGCGCACGCTGGCTGAGGCGACGCTCGAGATACCTAAGCCGCGGCGGGCGGCGAGGGGTGGGCGGATTGGGCATCATTCCGAGCACCTGGGTCACGTTCTGACCGAGATGCAGTTTTTGCCGCGCGCTTATCCGGGTGCGCAGTGGTGAGCAGGGAACGCGTGTTTGCGGTACTCGCGGGCGTGCCCGATCCGGAAATTCCCTGCATCTCCGTCGTCGATCTTGGGATCGTGCGCGAGGTGCGCGACGACGCCGTCGTGATCACGCCGACCTATACGGGGTGTCCGGCAACGTTCGCGATCGAGGCGGCGATCCGCGGCGAGCTCGACCGGAATGGGTTTGTCGATTTGAAGATCGAGACGGCGCTTGCGCCTGCCTGGACAACGGATTGGATCAGCGATGCTGGCCGCGAGAAGTTGCGCGCTTACGGTATCGCGCCGCCGCCGAAGGGTGCCGCTGCGCACAGCCTTCGCGAGAGTGCGGTGTGTCCGCGCTGCGGGTCGGCGCGAACGGAGGAGATCAGCCGGTTCGGGTCCACGCCGTGCAAGGCGCTGCATCGGTGCCTCGACTGCCGCGAGCCGTTCGACCTTTTCAAGTGTCACTGAACTTATGTCGATCAACGCAGGGTTTCATCGTTTGACGGTTGCGGAGGTTCGCCGCGAGACCTCGGATGCGGTGTCCATTCGCTTCGACGTGCCGGCTGCCTTGCGCGAGGCTTTTGCCTTCAAAGCAGGGCAGCATCTGACGTTGAAGGCCGATATCGGCGGCGAGGACGTGCGGCGGACGTATTCGCTATGTGTGGCGCCGTCGGACGGTGAGTTCCGGATTGCGATCAAGACGATGCCGGGCGGGCGTTTTTCGACGTGGGCGAATAGCGCGATCCAGGCGGGGCAGGTACTTGAAGTGTTGCCGCCGATGGGGCGGTTTGTCATGCCCGATGGTGTGGGCGCGCCTTACTATGTGGCACTGGCGGGCGGGTCGGGGATCACGCCGGTAATCTCAATTTTGAAGACGGCGTTGCAGGAACAGTCCCACGCGCGCGCGACGTTGCTGTTCGGCAATCGCGACAGCGCCTCGATCATTTTCTTGGAAGAACTGGCGGCGCTGAAGAACCGGTTTCTTGATCGGCTGGAGATTTATCACTTCCTCGAGAACGAGGCGGAGGAGATCGAGCTGTTCAATGGGCGGCTCGACGCCGCGAAGTGCGACGAGGTGTTCTCGACGTTGGTCGATGTGACGAGCGCGGACGCATTCTTCATCTGTGGGCCGGGTCCGATGATGGATGCGGCGGAGGCAGCGCTTCTCGCGCGCGGGGTGCCGGCGTCGAAGATCCTGATCGAGCGCTTCACGACGAGCGCGCTATCGGCGGAGCAGATCGAGCGAATGCGGGCGCTGGAAGAGAAAGCCGCGGGCACGATGCTGACGGTCACGCTGGACGGGCGGCGGTCGAAGATCGCGTTCGATGCGGCGAAGGGGAACATCCTCGAAAGCGTGCAGGCGGCGGGGTTGCCTGCGCCTTACGCTTGCAAGGGCGGCGTCTGTACGACGTGCCGGGCGAAGGTGACATCCGGCACGGTCGAGATGAAGAAGAACTACGGCTTGAGCGAGGACGAAGTGGCAGACGGCTATGTGCTCACCTGCCAAGCCGTTCCGACGAGCGGTGACGTGGTGTTGAACTACGACGCTTAAGCCTCCAGCATCACTTCGAAGCCGCCCATAATCATGCGTTTGCCGTCGAACGGCATGCCGTCAGGCGGCATTTGCATGCGCGGATCGTTCATCGCTTTTGCGTTGCCCGCGTCGCGCACTTCTTTCGACGGCCAGATGATCCAGGAGAAGACAACGGTTTCGCCTTCTTCTTTTTTTACTGCCATCGGGAACGAGGTGTGCTTGCCGTCGGGGACGTCATCGCCCCAACACTCGACGACTTTCAGCGCACCGTATTCCTTGAAGAGGGGCGCGCCCATCTCGGCCATTTTGCGGTAGGCTTCGCGTTTGTCCTTGGGGACGGGAATTACAAATCCATCGACATAAGGCATTGGTTTTTCCTTTCCTATTCGGGGATTTCAGCTTCGACGAGTTTGGCGAGCAGCGTCAACGACTCCTGCCAGCCGAGATAACATGCCTCCGCCGGAATGACGCTGGGGAGGCCGGATTGCTCGATGTGGACTTCGGTGCCGACCGAGACCTTGGTCAGATTGATCGTCGTGATCATTTCGCCGGGCAGATTCGGGTCGTCGAACACATCAGTGTAGCGCAAGCGTTCGTTCGGGTTGAGCTCCAGGTACTTGCCGCCGAACGAATGGCTGTTGCCGGTCGTGAAATTCGTGAAGCTCATCTTGTAGGTGCCGCCGACTTTCGCGTCCATGTGATGGACCTTGCCGGTGAAGCCGTTCGGCGGTAGCCACTTTGCCATCGCGTCGGGGTCGAGGAAGGCTTTGTAGATGCGCGAGGCTGGTGCGCGTAACACGCGGTGCAGGCGGACGGTGTTCGTGGACATCGGTGGTTCTCCTTTAGGCGGGCACCGCTTTGCGGGCGGCTTCCATAATTTGGCTTTGGGTGAGGTTTTGCTTCGGCGTGGCGATCGACCAACGGTGGCCGAACGGGTCTTCGACGATGCCGTAACGATCGCCCCAGAACATGTCGGCGACCGGCATGACCGGCTTCGCGCCGGCCTGCACGGCTTGTGCGAACACTTTGTCGACGTCGGCGACCATCAAGTGCAGCGTTACCGGCGTGCCCTTCAGTGTGGCAGGCGACTTGTTGCCGTATTGCAGGTTTTCGTCGGTGAGCATCACCGACGCACCGTTGATCGCGATGGCGGCATGCATGATCTTTCCGTCTTGGCCGGGTAGGCGCATCATTTCCGTCGCGTCGAACGCTTCCTTGTAGAACGCGATGGCTGAGGCTGCCCCTGCGCAGACGAGGTGCGGCGACAGGCCGTGCATGCCTTGCGGTAAGTTTTTTGCGGGTTCGCTCATTTCGTTTCCTTCGTGGTCCGGTTGAACAGAAGTTCGATGTAGCGGCGCAAATGGCCGACGCTGTCGATCGCGATGGCGGCGTCGCCATGCGCTTTGGCCAGAATGAACGCGCCTTGCAGGACTGCTTGGGTATGTAGGGCGAGGCTCATCGGCGTCCAATTGCCTTTGGCTTTGTACTTGCGCTTCGCAGCGGCAATGTCGTCCGTAAGTGTTGCGGCGTGTCCGAAAATGCTCGCCTCGCACGCGGCGCGGATGTTGTCGTTCGTCGCAAAGCTTTCTTGCACCGTCGTGCCCACAAAGCAGGTGAACTCCGCCGGCGTGCCGCGCAGGATCTCGCGGCGGAAATCGACGTAGGCGAGCACGCGGTCGAGCGGGTCTTCGTGCGCGTGATAGGGGGCGGATGCGAACAACGCGCCGGTCGCTTCCGACCAATGGTTCGCGGCGGCGACGGCGAGCGCGTCTTTGCTTTCGAAGTGATGGAAGAACGCGCCCTTCGTGACGCCCGCGTTGCGGCAGAGATCGTCAACCGATGTCGCGGCGTAGCCTTGCGCGCGCACCGTTTCGATCGCGGCGTCCAGGAGCTTGGTGCGGGCAGTTGGCTTGAGCATTCGAGAAACATACCGACTGGTTGGTATGTTGTCAACAGGCTTTGTTTTGTGCGCTTTACAGGTCGTTGAGTGCCTTGAAATAGGCGTCCAGAAAGGCGGGGTCGCTGACTGGGCCAGTGACGTCGAGCCAGTAGTCGGCGATCAGCGCAGGCGATAGCGCGTCGATCGCGACGAGGGCTTGGCGGAGGATCGCCATGTGCTTCGCGTCGCCGCTGCGGGCTTCGTACCAGATGCTTTCGACAAGCTCGCCCTTCGGCTCGAGCTTCACGAAGCATGTTGCGTCGAAGCCGAAACAATATGCGCCGGTCTGTTGCATCGCCAGCGGATCGTTGCGGCCCAAGAGGCCGGACCAGAAGCGGTGCACGCGGGGCATCAGCGGCGACAGTGCTGCAGCTGTATCGTCAAGCGTGAGGCCCGCGCCGGCAAATGTTGTGCTCGGCGCTTTGACGAGATGCACGTCGGTCCAGCCGATGCCGCCCGCCACCTTGTTGCGGATGCCTGCCTCGATTGCGTCTTGCACGTCGGCCGCCGCCTCTTCGCGCGCAGCCATCGGATAGAGGTTGCTCATACCCTCGTCGTCTTCGTGGATTGAGATTTCGGGTTCGGTCGCTGTCACGACTATGTGCCTCTCCGATGCGCTTCGGCCATCGCGGCGAGGGTTGGGAATTCGAAGTTCAGCTTGGGCAGGCTGGTGACCGCTTTCGTGGCGCCGGAGCCTTTGCCTTTGTCGGCGCGGCGGTTGATCCAGCAGCGGGCGATGTCCGCCCGCTCCGCGGGGGTGTGGTCGTGGTAGAGGCTTTGGGCGGTGTGCAGAAGCTCGGCTTTGGTGTGGCCGAGTTTTTCGACCGTGTTCAGAAGATAGCCGAAGTTTTTCGGATCGGGTTTGTAGCTGCCGATGTCTTCGGCTGTGCAGATTGCGTCGAACTCGACCCGCAAGAGTCTATTCGTGGCGGCGAAGTTTTGGCGGTCGACGTTTGAGAGGATCACGAGTTTGTAGTGGCGCTTTAGGTAGGAGAGTGCTTCGACCGTGTCGGGAAACGGCGGCCAGGTGCCGACGGAGAGGCCGAAGGCTGTGTCCATCGCGTCTGTCGAATTGATGTTCCAGCGTTTGGCGAGCTTCGCATGCACGCGGGCGAGGATGTCGCGGTAGGGGAGCGCCGGGGTTTCGCGCTCTTGCGCTGACTCGGCTAGGGCGAAGTCGCTCAGCGCGGTTTCGCGGTCTATGTGCGTGCGTTCGAGGAGCGGCCGAAGCGAACTCCATAGGCCGGTCTCCCAATCGATCAGCGTGCCATAGCAATCGAAAGAGAGGACTTTGAAGCCGGTGAGTTTCATGGGCGGCCAACTTGTTTGCATGACGTTAGAGCGGAAATCGAGGCCGGCAAAGGCTCAACAGCTTGACTGGCTTTAGTAAGTGTGTGCACACTTACTTATGGGACGCCCGCAGACGATATCGAACGAGGAGATGTTGGCTGCTGCGCGCGCGGTGTTTCTGAAGCACGGCGTGTTCGGGTCCACGCGTGAGATCGCCAAGCGAGCGGGCGTGTCGGAGGCGGCGCTGTTCAAGCGCTTTTCGACGAAGGCGCAGCTTTTCATGGCGGCGATGGCGCCGCCCGCGCCCGGTATCGATGCGATCGTGGCAGAGGCTGCTGGTGCGAAGTCGGCACGCGAAGGATTGCATCTGCTGTCGGATGCCGTGCTCGACTATTTTCGCGTGGCAATCCCGATGATTTTGCCGCTTGTGTCGCAGCCTTCGTTTGCCGCTGCCGATCCGCACCGCAATTTCAAGACCAGCCCGGCATTGCAGCTGCTTGGCGCCGTTGCCGTGTATTTGCGCGAGGAGCGGACGCGGGGGCGGCTTATCGTTCGCGATCCGGACGGTGCCGCGGCGATGCTGGTGAGTGCGCTGCATTCGGTCGTTCTCTTCGAGATCATGGGGTTTCACGGCGGCGCGATGCCGAAGTCGAACGTGCGCGCGGCGGTGGATGCGCTGTGGCACGGGCTCGACCCGGGATCGCGGCGCGCAAAGGGGGCAAAATGAGCGACGTGGCGATGGACGAGGCGCGCAGTGGACGCACAGCGCCGTGGGCGGTGACTTGGTTGACTTGGCCTATTCTGTTCTCGCTCAACATGGCGGCGATCGTGCATGCGCTCGCGTTCGGTTGGAATCTCGGGATCACGCTCGGCGTCATCGTTGCGACAGCGGCGCTAACGCTCATCGTGCTTGAATATCTCTATCCGTTGGATGAGCGCTGGCGGATGACGTGGCAGACGTTTTCCAGGCGCGATCTCAAGTACTTTGCCGTGAACGGCGCGACGGGTGCGATGACGAACTTTCTGTTCGGGTTTGTTGGGATCGTTATCGCGGCCGGCAATCAGGGTCCGCTCAGCGACTGGCCGCTTTGGCTTTCGGTGCCGGTGGCGATCGTCGTGTTCGATTTTCTGCAGTATTGGCAGCATCGCTGGAGCCACGAAGCCGACACGCCAGCAAAACTCTTTCTGTGGAAGACCCACGCGGCGCATCATCTGCCGGATCAAGTTTACGTGCTGATGCACCCGGCGGGCCATCCGCTGAATTTGATTTTGATCCAAGGCGTTCTTCGGGTGCCGCTGTTCTATGTGTTGGGACTGACCCCCGAAGCCGTGTTTGCGGTCACCGCGATCATCGGGCTGCAGGGTTTGGTTTCACACTGCAACATCGATTTGCGCGCCGGTTGGTTCAACTATCTGTTCGCGGGGACGGAGTTGCACCGCTTTCATCACAGCGCCGATATCGCGGAGGGCAAAAACTTCGCCGTCGTGTTGTCGTTGCTGGACGTGATCTTCGGCACGTTCGTCTATCGTCCGGGCGTGGTGCCTGCACGGCTCGGCGTTGCCGAGCCGGACGCCTATCCGCAATCGCGCGAGGTGCTGCGCGTGATGATGATCCCGTTCCGCTAATTGCCTGTGTAGCTCGGTTTGCGCTTCTCGAAGAAGGCGCTGACCGCCTCGCGGAAATCTTGGCTGTGGGCGGCGAGCAGCCATTGGTCGGCGTCCATGTGCATGATCGCTTGGTCGAGTGCGCCGGCGATGCGGTTGATCGAGCGCTTGATCATTTGGACGGCGATGGGTGGTAGTGCCGCGTACTCCTCTGCCATTGCGCGGGCGGCGTCTTGCAGGTTCTCGCGCGGGGTTACTTCGTCTAGGAAGCCCCAACCGAGAAGCGTCCCAGCGTCGAAGAATTTGCCGGACATGATCATGCGCTTTGCGCGGGCCGGGCCGATCAAATGGACGCAGACGGGCACCGCGTTCCACATCAAGTTGATGCCGATTTTGACTTCGCCGTAGCCGATGCGGGCGTCGTTGGCGCCGATGCGGAAATCGCATGCGGTCGCGATGCAGGCGCCGCCGCCGGTCGCGATGCCTTGCACGGCGCAGATTGTGGGTTGGTGAATTTCCTGCAACGCGCGCATCATCTGGCCGCCGAGCTCGAGGCCGCGGCGCCGCATGAGGATCGATTGCGGGTCGCCTTGGAAGCGCGATTGGCTGAGGTCGGCGCCGATCGAGAAGTCGCGGCCATCCGCGCGCACGATGATCGCGCGGGTTTGTTCGTCCTTGGCGAACGACTTTGCGATCTGCTCGATGTCTTCCATCATTTCGTTCGTGATGGCGTTGCGCTTGTCGGGGCGATTGATGGTGACGGTTGCGATGTGGCCGTCGCGGGCGACGTCGATGAGGCCTGTGGGCATGGGGCTGGTTCCTTTGCGTTGCGGCCAGCTTCGAACGCGCGCGGTTGACAGGTCAAGCGGCGCCCGACACGGTCGCGTCAAGTGAGGTGGGCGATGGACGACCGTTCTTTGATCCGGTTGGCAGGCGCGGCGGCAGTGTTGGGCGGGGCGATGCGGATTGCGACTGCGTTCGTGCCTTGGGCGCCGGGCGTTGCATGGCTTGAGGCCGTGGCGTTCGCGATCGACGTGCTGCTGTTGTTTGGGTTGATGGGCGTCTATCTCGCGCATCGTGCAGCGCTTGGGTGGGCCGGCCTTGCCGCGTTTGTGTTGGCCGAGATCGGCATCGCCTCGATCGTCGGGCCGGATACGGCTGCGTTCGGGATCGATACTTATCTTGCGGGCGTGCACGCGATTTCGGTGGGCTTGTCTGTGCTTGGGCTTGTGATGTTGAGCGCGCGGATTGAGATGCTCGCCGCGACCAGCTGGGTTGCCTCGCTCGTGATTGGGCTCTCGGCGGGGCTCATCGGGCAGGGCGCCGCCGGATTCCTGATCGGCGGAATTCTGTTCGCGCTCGGGTTCGTGTCGGCGGGGCTTGGGCTCTTGCTACCAGGCGACGGCGTCAAACAGGCGCCGTAGCTTTTCGCCGCGCCTGAGGTTCAGCCGTTCGACCCAGGCGATGCGGCCGTCGAGGTGGGCGCGGAAATCTGAATGCGCGTCACGGTTCTGGCTTGGTGCGCCGTGGCGGAGGCAGTTCGTCAAGGTCGCCTTCAGCGCGTCGAAGTTATCGCGCGGGACGTTGACATGATCGTTCACGACGATGCCGGTGATGGTTTGGCGCTTGTGGCGCGGCATGACGCGGGTCTTCGCGGCGTTCAGCGCGTATCCCTCGTCGCGCCCAATCGTTTCGACGGCTTTCAAGAAGCGATCCGCGCTGGCGTGAAACGCTTCGTCACCGGAGAATGTTAGGTCGTCTGCATAGCGTGTGTAACGTGCGTCGAAGCGGTTCGCGAGCCCGGTCAAGCGGCGGTCGAGACTCAGCGCGGCGAGGTTTGCGAGAGCCGGCGAGGTTGGGGCGCCTTGCGGCAGGTGACGGCTCAAGTGCCGCTGGCAGCCTTCGTGATCGAAGTGTCCGGCGCTGATGTGGCGTGGGGTAGATGTACTGCAGAGGCTGGTCAATGCGCGCGCGACAGCGTGGGGGTAGCCAAGGCAGCGGAAGACGGCGTGTACGCGGCGCAGCGGCGTGGAGAGAAAGAAGTCGCGTAGATCGACGGTGATGACAACATGCTCGCCGGCGTGCTTTGCGGCGGCCTCGGCGCAGGACCGGCCGGCCACGAAGCCGTAGGCGGCATCGTGCGGGGGAAGGTGGTTTAGAATCTCGCCGAGGACGCGCCGTTGCATGATTTTCGTCCTCGGCTTAGGCGCTTCGATCA
>JBJXEH010000103.1:0-7982 GCA_046153995.1 Micropepsaceae bacterium | reverse complement strand
GACCGCGACCGCACCGTTACCGACATTTTCGCGAAGCTCTCCGTGAAGGCGAGCGAGGATACGGCGATCTTCCTGCGCGGCCGCATCGACGACCATGATTTCGACGCCCTCGTCGATGACGATGGGTTCAACCGCGACTCCAGCGGCACCGGTATCGACGGCGGTGTCGAGTTTCGTATGACGCACGTGCTCGTCGGCGAGATCTTTGCGGGCTACACGCTGCGCAGTTTCGACGAGGCGACGTTTGTTGACGCGAATGAATTGGCGTTCGGCGCGGGGCTGAAGTGGTTTCCCTCGATGCTGACGACCGTGCGGCTGGATGCTGCGCGGACGGTCGAAGACACGTCGATCACCGGCGCATCGAGCTTCGTTTCGACGCGCGGCGCGATCGGCCTCGACCACGAGATCCTGCGCAACTTCATTTTGAGTGGGCGGCTCGGTTACGAGAACGCGGAATACCTGGGCGTCGGGCGCGACGACGACATTCTGCACGGCTCGCTGAGCGGGCGCTATCTCATCAACAACAGTTTCCATTTCGATGCCGGGTGGGAATACATCGATCGCAGCTCGACCGCGCTGCCGTTCGAATACTCCACCGGGCAGTTCCAGCTTTCGCTGACCGGCAAGATGTGACGCGCCGACTGTGGACGAAGCGCCGATATCAACATGGCCGCCAATGTGTGACACGGCGGCGTTCGCTAGTGTCGTAACGCGATGACGAGAGATAGTATGAACGTCCACCGGCTGCCTCACCAACAATCCGCTTCCGAACCGGCGCAACTTCAGGCGCCCGTGCAACACTATCCGGACGAAGGCGGCGAGCCGTCGCTCGACTTGCGCGCGCTGCTGCGCGTCGTCATGGCACGCGGTTATACGATTCTTGGCACGATCGCGGTGGCGATGACGCTGGTGACGCTGGTGCTGTTGCAGATGACGCCGGTCTACAGCGCATCCGCCCTCATCATGGTGGGGCAGCGCGAGAATAAGGTGCTGGACGCCGAGGCCCTGCTCGCGGGGCTGCCCACCGACACGGCGGCGATCGAGAACCAGATTCAAATCTTGAAATCCTGGTCGCTCGCCGAGCGCGTGGTCCAGAAGCAAAACTTGATCGCCGATCCGGAGTTCAATGCGAAGAAGGGGGGCGCGTCGTGGACGTCGTATTTGAACCCGCTGAGCTGGTTTGCGGCGGCGGAGCGAGAGAAGATCGCGGCTGGCACAAATCAGAAGCCAACAAAGGTCGACCCCGCGATCCTGCGCAAGTTCGGGTCGAAAGTGACCGTTGCCGCGCAAGGCCGTTCCTCCGTCATCAAGATCACGTTCGACTCGCCCGACCGGGAGAAGGCGGCGTTGCTCGCGAACGCGCTCGCCGATCAATACATCGTCGATCAGCTGGAGACGAAGTTCGAGGCGGCAAAGCGCACGACCGATTGGCTTAACGAGCGCCTTGGCGAACTCGCCGAAAAGGTGCGCGCTTCGGAAAGCGCGGTCGAGCAGTACAGAGCCGAAAACGATCTCTCGGACGGGAAGGGCGGCAACTCGCTCGCAAACGAGCAGCTGTCGGAGCTCAACGGGCAGATCGTGCTCGCGCGTTCGAATCTCGCCGAGCAGGAAGCGAAGTACAAGCAGGTCAACGCGCTCTACCGCTCCGGCGGCGGGGTGGACTCGATCGCCTCCGTCATCAACTCGCCGCTGATCTCGACGTTGCGCGGGCAGCAGGCCGAATTGATGCGCAAGGAAGCCGAACTCGCCGCGAAATACGGCGAGCGCCATCCGCAGATGATCGGGCTCAAAGACGAGAAGAAAAATCTCGACGCCAAGATCGAGGAAGAGGTTAAGCGCATCATTCGCAATCTCTCCAACGAGGTTTCGGTCGCGAAGGCGCGGTTGAGTTCGCTGGACGAGTCGCTTGGCGAAATCCAAGGCACCGCAAACGTGCAGGGCAAAGCCTCGATCAAGCTGCGCGAGTTGGAGCGCGATGCGCAGGCGAACCGCACGCTCTACGACACGTTCCAAGCACGCTTTAAGGCGACGGAAGACAAGGAGCAGATTCAATCGCCGGACGCGCGCATCATTCAGGGGGCCGCCGTACCGCTCGACGCCAGTTTCCCGAACAAGCCGTTGATCATGGGCGTGACCCTGTTCGGTGCGGGCGTCATGGGCATGCTGATTGCGCTGATGCTGGAGCGGCTGGACAACGGTTTCCGCATCGGGCCCGAGATCGAGCGGGCGACACGGCTTTCGAACCTCGCGGTCGTGCCGATGCTCAAAGGCGCGAAGCACGTCGCCGACCGCATCGTGCAAAAACCGCTTTCGGTTTTTTCGGAATCCATACGATCCGTGCACGCGGGGTTGCAGTTATCGAACGTCGACAAGCCGCCGAAAGTGGTGGTGATCACCTCGTCGATGCCGAGCGAGGGCAAGACGTCGCTCGCGGTCAGCTTGGGCCGGCTGGCGTCGAAGAGCGGCGCGCGTGTGCTGCTGATCGACGGCGACTTGCGGCACCCGAGCGTCGGCTTGCAATTCTCACCGCGGCCACCGGAAGCGGGGCTTGTCGAGGTTCTGGCCGGGCGGCTTGAACTCGCAAGCGTGCTGCACCGCGACCCGATCTCGCCGCTGGAGTTCGTGCCGGTCGCGCATCCGCCGGCGAACCCTGCCGACCTGCTGGCTAGCCAAGCGATGCGCTCGATGATCCACGAGCTGCGCAACCACTACGATCTGATCATTTTGGACGCGGCGCCGGTGTTGCCGGTGTCCGATACGCGGATGCTCGCGCGGCTTGCAGACAAGGTCATCTACGTCGTGAAGTGGGATCAGACGCCGCGCGAAGCGGTCGTAAGCGGCATAAAACTTCTGCGCGACGCGAACGCCGACATTGCGGGCACCGTGCTGACGCAAGCAGACTTGCGCCGTCACGCCATCTACGGATACGGCTATACGTCATACGGATATGGCAACGCCTACGCGAAATACTATTCAGAGTGAGGCGGCCGTCGTCGGCGTGATTGCCGCGGCGTTTGCGGCCTATCTGCTTGTCTATGCCGCGATGTTCGGCATGGCGGCGTGGACGTTCGCGGGTGCGGAGCCGCGCTATGCCGCCGTGACCAAAGGCAAGGTCGGCACCGTGTTCGAGCTCGACGCGCTCACGCAAGCGTTGCGCGCCTCGCCCTGGCAGGCGGACTTAAGCCGTGCGGCGTTCGTGCAGATGCTGACGGCGCAGCAAGTGGGCTTGGGAACGTTTCGTGCCACCACGCGATTGAGCGCGGCGCGGCGCGATCTACGTCTGGGGTTGTCCGCATCGCCGTCCGACGCTTACGCGTGGACGCGGCTTGCGATCTCCGAACAGCGTATTGAGCATGAGGAAGACGCCGCGCGTGCGTTGTCGCTCGCGCTGCAGGTGGCGCCGGCGGAGCGCAAACTCACCGCAGTGCAATTCGATCTCGGAGTGATCTTGTGGCCTGATCTCGACACGGCCGGGCGCGATGCGCTGGCCCGGCGTCTGAAGTGGGCCGAGGGCCGCGCGGACCTAAAGACCGTGCTTGCCGAAAACTCGGCGATCGTCCTGCGCGAACGGCTGAAAGAATGGCGGCGCGACCGGCCCGCGAATTTTTCCCCTTAGACGCGCAAAAGCCCTGCCGAGGCTCCATCCCTCAACAGGGCTTTCGTGAGCTGGGATCTCACTTCGCATCCTGGAAACCGAGAGCGCCATGGGTGTTGGGTATCAACCACAGCAGGAAGAATGGGTCGGCCGCCCGGACAGGTAGAAGTCTGAGACGCTTCGTCGCCATTTTCCACGTGCGCACCACCCCTGAGGCGCGAGATTTACGACGTGTGACCCTCTTGCAGCAGAATTTTCGCCTGGCGGGCGAGTGGTGACGGGCGCGATGCTGGATTTCAGCCGCTCTTCTGGCGCGTGCGCGGCGCTCTCGGGGTTCGCCGATTGAGATCAGTGGCGGGAATTTGAGATGGATGCCAGCCTGGTGACTTGGGAGGCTTAGCCATCCTATCAGTGAAATCGTATTGCGCCTGATCCTTGTACTCGCGGGCGCGTTCGTCGTGTTCACCGGATTTGACTTTGCAGTAGGCGGAATTCGTTCGCTAGGGCTTGAGGGGCCGGTGCTGTCGTTGACGGCCACCGATCCTCATGCGCTGGACGCGCGCGACAGCCACGCGCGGTTTCTGGGCGGCGTGTGGTTGACCGTGGGGCTCGTGTTCTTCGCATCGGCTTTTCGCTTGCAGGCGATGCACACAGCGCTACTCGCCGCGATCGCCATGATCTTTGTGGGTGGCGTCGCGCGTTTCACGACCTATGCGCCCGAAGTGCTGCTGGAACCCTCTATCACGGGTTCCCTCGTAGCCGAACTGATCGGCATGCCGATCTTGTTCTACTGGGTATGGAACTCGCGGCGGGCGTGAGCGCGGACGCGCGGCGTTCGAGAAGCAAGTCGCCCGCGTGGCGAATTGCTGCAAAGCGAAGCACGGTGCTTTGCGCGATCACTGTCATCGTTGACATGGTAGCATCTGAGCTGTTGGGGCACGGGGGCTGCCGATATGCGTACGACGTTGCTGTGGTGTTCGATCGTTGCGATCGCACTGTCTGTCTTGATCTGGCCGGCATGGTCGAAACCGGATGCTGAATTCACGCGCGTCGCCGAACAGTGGATGAATAGCTACGCGGCGACGCTCGCGCATGAAACAGCGAGCGCCGCGGGGCGCGCGCTGACCGGCGGAGAACTGATCGCCATACGATGCCGTGCGATTGCGGCATGGAAGCAGGCCAATCCCGGTGGCGAGAAGAAGTTGACGCTTGGATCGCTGGCGCGGATGCGCGTCTTCGAGGTCGAGTGCGAACACGTCAAAGGCGTCAAAATTGGTATCGAGGCGAAGGGCCTGCCGTATCAAGGGGGCGAGCCGTATCCCAAGGATTTCGAAGATCGGCGGCAGGACGCGATGGACAAAGCGATGCGGGATTTCATCGCCTGGCATCCCGACGAATTTGCCGACGGTGTTTCTCCCGAAGACTATGCACGGCGCCAGTTGCTCATCCTTTGGTTGTCCGACGACTATGTGCGTTTGGCGCGCGCCTGTGAGGAGGCGCGGCGGAAGAGAGACTACAATAAGGCGGACGCCTGCGGGCGCGCACTCGGCAAGATGGAGGAGGACTGGATCGCGGCGGCGAAGTTGCGCTGGCTGCAGACGCACCCGCAAGATCCGCGCACTTCGGGCGTCACTGGCGGTGGGGTGAAGAAGCTCACGACCCGTGCGGACGGAGCCAAGGTCACCGAGTTCGACAACGGCGTCACGGGGATCGATCATCCGGATGGACGCGAAGAAACCGTGTTCCCGAACGGCCGGCGCGAAGTCCGCTACCCGGACGGGCGCTTGGAGATTTTCCATCCGAACGGTGCGATCGAGATCGTGCAGGGAATCGGCGCGGGGCGGCGGATCACGCTTGTGGAGCCTGATGGCACGCGGGATGTTTGGGTCGGTCAGGACGGTTCGGAGTACGTCGGCGGATTCCTTCCGGGATTGGGAGACGTGAAGGTCGGTCCGGCCGTCGATCCGGCGGCAACCGCACCGACCGACGGGGGCGCTCTGCGCGCCGCACTCGATAAAGCCGTCGAGGACGCCAAGGAGAAGAGAGGGTCGCTTTCCGCGCTGGAAGAGTGGGAGATTCGCCGCGCCGCATTGTGGCAGTGGGAAACCGACAATCCGCCGGGAACGCGAACGGGTGCCTCGGAGGCAGAGCGAAGGACCGAGGCGGCGCGATTGCGCGAACGCCAAGGCGAAATGGAACTGCGGCGACGAGTGAAATCGCGATCCGATGGAAGCGTGGACCCTCTCGACAGGGCGGCGTGGCACGCGGCGCGCCGCCAGGGACGGGAGACGGCCGACGGCAGCGTCGATCCGCTTGATCAGCAGAAACCGCCCGCCGAGCAACAGCCGCCTGTCCAAGGCGACGGCGCGATCGACCTTGGTGAACGGCGGGTGGGGCAGAGCTATCCGTTCGCGTTCGAAGCGCGCAACAAGACCTGTCAGCAGCCGCTTGATTTCCGGTTCGAAGCGCGCAATGCCCCTTGGATTCAGTTTTCCTCCGGCAACGTTGTGCGCGGCGTCGTGCAGGGTCAGACGAAGGCACTGCCGGTGCAGCTGAACTTTTCGCAAACGCCGGCAGGTGCCCATACGGGCGAGGTCGACGTTACCTGCGAAAACTGCGGTTGGTTCTTGTTTAAGAACTGTCACATCGACAAGCAGACGCTGAGGCTGCGGGTTGCGGTGAAACCTTAGTGACGAGGGGCGGCTGCGGCAGGCCGTGTGCGGCGATCTGTCAAACTGTAGAGACAATAAGCTTTGATGATTTTCGCGCTGCAAACCGTTAGTTTCCGGGGTGCGGGCTTCGTACCGCTTTGGCTCGGCCGATGAGCGGTGCGTGCGCTTCCAAGAAAGGGAGTTTGACCGATGGTTTCGAACGCCGAATTTCTCCTCGCGGTTGTGCAGTTTTGACGGCGGCCAGCAGGGTTTCTGCGGATATCGTGGGATCGAAATTACGGATGGGCCACGGGTTCGCCACGGATCTGCCACGCATGGAATGGCGGCGGCGAGCCAAAATCACGCATGCTACGGATTCGTTTTTCGCGTTTTCGGTACAGCTAAAAGTTGTAGCCTGCGATTGCGGCCGGTTTCGGGCCGCTTGGGCTTCGTTTAAGGTCGCTTGGAGCGGCAGAATCTATTTGGAGTGTCTTCGATGCGGGCAGTTTTGGCGTTGGTGATCGCGGCGGCCGTGGTGGCTGCGGGTGCCTTCTTTTGGTTGAAGCGTGACGGCGGGGCCGGTGGAACGGTGGCAGCGTCGCCCGGCGTCACGATGTCGTCGCCCATGGGGCAATCGAAAGACCCAAACGACCCGATTGAAAAAATGTTCCGTCGCGGGCTCTACCCGGAAGCGATTGCGGCTTGGCAGAAAGAGGCTGCGAAGGGTAACGCCCAAGCCGCGCACCGGCTCGGCGTTGAGTATCAGGATGGCAAGCCGGGTGTTGTGCAGCGCGACTATGCGAAGGCGGTGCAGTTTCACACGCAGGCTGCGATGGCCGGAAACGCGCTCTCGATGTTCGATTTAGGCTCCCTGCACGAGTACGGATTTGGTGTTGAGCGCAACATCGGTGAGGCGGCGCGCTGGTATGGTTATTCCGCGCGCTATGGCCTGGCCCAGGGACAGTATAACTATGCCACCATGCTGGAGCGCGGCGACGGTGTAGCGCTGGACGATGTCGAGGCGTACAAGTTTTTCGTGCTCGCGGCGCGCGGCGGCTTCACAGGCGTGCCCTACGACAATAGCGGTCTCAAGATCGACCGCAACGCGCCGACGCCGGCCGAGGCTATGCAGCGCCGGTTGACGGCCGCGCAGGTTGCCGAAGGCCGTGCGCGGGCGGATACATTCGAACCCCAGAAGGGGCCGCTCCCGATCTGATGGCATCGTGGTCGAATTGGTCGGGTGCAATTCGTAGCGAACCTCAACGGATCGCGCGGCCCGGGACGGAAGCTGAACTTGCAGCGGCTTTGCGTGAAGGCGCGGGGCCGGTTCGTGTGGTGGGCAGCGGGCACTCATTCACGCCGCTGGGCGAGACGAATGACACGGTGATCTCGCTCGATGCGCTTGCGGGCGTTGTTTCGGCGGATGCGAATGCGCTGACGGCGACGGTGAAGGCGGGGTCGAAGATTCACGCGCTGGGGCGGCCTTTGTTCGACCTTGGCGTGGGCTTGAAGAACCAGGGCGACATCGACCGGCAAGCGATCGGCGGGGCGGTTGGAACGGGCACGCACGGGACGGGGCCAACGCTCGGCTCGCTGTCGGCCGAGGTGAAGGGGTTCCGGCTCGTGACCGCGGCCGGTGAGGTGCTTGAGTGTTCGGCGTCGTCGAACGCGGACGTGTTCGAGGCCGGGCGCGTGTCGTTCGGGACGCTGGGCGTCATGAGCGAGATCACGCTCGG
>JBJXEH010000102.1:0-25017 GCA_046153995.1 Micropepsaceae bacterium | reverse complement strand
CGTCTTCGACGTCGCGACGAACACGCGTTTCGCGCCCAGGCGCTCGACCTCGTCGCCCAGAACTTCGCGTACGGATTTGCCAAAGTGGACGCGCTCTTGCGGAAGCGCGTCGTAGGTGAAGGTTTTGGTCAAATGGGGTCCCAGCCGAAGACGGAAGTTGTTGCGCCGCTGTCGTACATCATCGTCTTCATCGCGGGGAAGGCGTGGTTTGCGATCGTTTCCGGCGTCCAGCCTTCGATTTTGGCCATGCCGCGTAAGGGCCTGGACTGCGACATCAGGAAGATTTCGTTGCCGCGCGCGACGAAGATTTGTCCGGTGACTTCTTTGCTGGCGCAGAGCGCGATCGCGAGTTGAGCGACTTGGTCGGCGCGCATGAAGTTTTTCATGCGCTCGACGCGTTTCGCCGAGGCTTCGTCTTTTATGGGGATCGTTGCGATCATGCGCGACCAGGCGAAGGGGGCGATGATGTTCGAGCGGACGTTCTTTTGCACGCCTTCCATGGCGATGATGCGCGAGAGGCCGGCGACGCCCATCTTCGCCGCCGCGTAGTTCGCTTGGCCGATGTTGCCGATGATGCCGGAGGTCGAGGTGAACAGGACGTAGGCGCCGTCTTGCTGCTCGCGAAAATGTTCGATCGTCGCGCGGCAGACGTTGTAGGCGCCGTTCAGGTGGACGTCGATCACCAGGTCCCAATCCTGGTCGGTCATCTTGTGGAACATCGTGTCGCGCAAGATGCCCGCCGGATTGATGACGGCATGCAGGCCGCCGAACGTGTCTTTCGCTTGTTCGAACATGCGCTTCACGGCCGGGCGGCTGGTTACGCTTTCGGAGTTTGCGACGGCCTCACCACCGGCTGCCTTGATCTCGCGCGCGACGGTTTCGGCGGGCCCGGCGGAGCCTTCGTCGCCACCTGTCGTGCTGCCGCCCAAGTCGTTCACCACGACCTTTGCGCCTTCGCGCGCGGCCAGGAGCGCGCATTCTTTGCCGATGCCGTTGCCGCCACCCGTGACCAGAACGACCTTGCCCGACAGAATTCCCACGTTCGTCTCCCTTGGTTTTCGGGCCGACGTTAACCGCAGCCAGCGACGCGTTCCAGTCCTGCGCGCACAATCCTGTAAGCTCGCCCTCGAATCGCGACCGACGTTTCGAGGGCCACATGAACACGCATCAACTTCTACAGACGCTTGAGCACAGATTGGGACTTGGGCCGGACGCATTGTCGGCGCGCAAGCGACGTATCCTCAAGCACGTCGCCGACCGCACCGTCGTCAGTCGCGACCTGAGCCAAGACCCCGAGAAGCAGACGTTCGGCGAATGGCTGGCCGATAAGGTCGCCGAGTTTGGCGGCTCGTGGACGTTCATCTCGATCTTCGGGGCGGTCCTGGCGGTGTGGGCGCTCATCAACACGGTCGTCCTGATTTTCGGCGCGTTCGATCCGTTCCCCTTCATCTTCCTCAATCTGATGCTGTCGATGCTGGCCGCCGTGCAGGCCCCGATCATCTTGATGTCGCAGAACCGGCAATCGGCGAAAGACCGTCTGAGCGCGCAGCACGACTACGAAGTGAACTTGAAAGCGGAACTCGAGATCATGGCGCTGCACGAGAAGGTCGATCTGATGCGCTCCGATCAGCTGTGTCAGATTTTGGCCAAGCACGACGAGCAGATCAAACTGTTGACCGACCTCGTGAAGGCGAAGGGGTAACGCGTTGGCCGTCATCCGCCGCGAGGGGCCAAGCGACACTGCCGCCGCCGATGCGATCGTCGCCGGCGCATTCGGGCCGGGGCGGTTTGCGAAGAGCGCGTACCGCCTGCGCGAGGGCGTTGCGTGCGTCGCCGCGCTATCCTTTGTAGCTGAGGAGGGTGCGCGGATCGTCGGTTCCGTACGCTATTGGCCGGTCATGATCGGCGGTGAGGCCGCGCTGATGCTGGGGCCGATCGCGATCGTCGCCGACCGGCAGGGCCAAGGGATTGCGCTCGTGCTGATGCAGACGACGCTGGCGGAGGCGAAGAAGCTCGGCCACCGCGCAGTGATCTTGGTTGGAGACGAGCCCTATTACGGCCGTGCGGGGTTTGCGCGAATTCAACCGGCGGGTCGGATTACAATGCCGGGGCCAGTGGACTACGGACGGCTGCTGGGATTGTCACTCGCCGACGGCGCGCTTGAGGAGATGGCGGGCCATGTGCGCAAGGCGCGCATGACGGAGGCCGTTGCAGCGGCTGGGTGTGCGGTCGGCTAAACGGCGAATGCGTTCTTGATGCCGTCGATCACGAATTGAGCGGCGAGAGCGGCCAGGATGATGCCGAAGATGCGGGTCACCATGGCGGCGATGGTGGCTGAGATCATGTGCGAGAATTTGGCGGCGAGCCAGAAGGCGCCGAACGTGAGCAACAGGTTCACGGCGACGCCCGCGAGCACTGCGGCGCGGCCTGGCCAGGCGTTGTGCTGGGCGAAGAGTAGCATCACCGAGGCGATGGAGCCTGGGCCCGCGATCAGCGGGATCGCGAGCGGGAAAACGGAGATGTCTTCGTGTTCGCCGGGGTGGGCTTGGCGGTCTTCGATCACCTTGGCGTTGCGGGCTTCGCGGCGCTGCGTGCGCGTTTCGAACAGCATGTCGATTGCGATGAGGAAAAGCAGCAGGCCACCTGCGATGCGGAACGCGTCGAGGCTGACGTGCAACTTGTCGAGCAGCCATTCGCCGCCGAGCGCGAAGCCGGCCAGGATGAAGCTCGCAACAAGTACGCTTTTCCACGCCATCCGGTGGCGCCAGGCGACGGGCATGTTCTGCGTCAGAGTCGCGAACATCGGGATCACGCCCGGCGGATCGATAACGACGAAGAAGGTGACGAGGGAGGCGAGGAAGATTTCGAGCATCTCTCACTACTAGCCGCGAATATGGGCGAGAGCTACCCCTCCCGCGGGCGAGGGGTGGTGCGTTGCGCGCAGTCTGGTATGAGTCTGACTAGCCGCTATTTTTTGCAAAAAGGACCTAGCCATGGCTTTGAAGATTACGAACGACCCACGTATCGATCCGCGTATCAAGGCGATGTTGGGGGCGGCGCCGGATATCGTGCCGGCGGGGGATGTGGCGAGCCGGGAGGCATTGCTCGCTGAGGAGAATTCCGATGCCGCGAAGGCGCGGATGGCGATGGTCAAGATGATGCTCCAGATGTGCGACAACGAAGACGTCGCGCCTTCGAAGGGCTTGAAGATCACGACGGAGATGTTCCGGTCTGAGCCCGACGGGAACGAGATCAAGATTCAATACATCCGCCCGGATACGAGCGAGCGGTTGCCGTGCGTCGTCTATCTGCACGGTGGGGGCATGATGCACTTCTCGTGCTTTGACGGCATGTACAAGGCGTGGGGACGCATCATCGCGGGCGAAGGCGTTGCCGTCGCGATGGTAGACTTCCGAAACTGCGCGACGGCGTCGTCGGCGCCGGAGGTGGCGCCCTTTCCGGCGGGGCTCAACGATTGCGCGTCGGGTGTGCGCTGGGTGGCTTCGCATGCCGACCGGCTCAACATCGACGCGAAGCGCATCGTCGTCGCGGGCGAAAGCGGCGGCGGGAACTTGACGCTGGCGACGGGCTTGAAGCTCAAAAAGGACGGCGACATCGGCATCATCAAGGGGCTTTACGCGCTCTGTCCCTATATCGCGGGGCAGTGGCCGTCGCCGCAGAACCCGTCGTCGACCGAGAACAACGGCATTCTGCTCGAGCTGCACAACAATCGCGGCGCGATGGCCTATGGGATCGACGCGTTCAACGCGAAGAATCCGCTCGCGTGGCCTGCGTTTGCTGGCGACGCCGATGTGAAGGGCCTGCCGCCAACGGTGATCCACGTCAACGAGTGCGACCCGCTGCGCGACGAGGGCATCGGCTTCTACCGGTTGCTGCTCAAGAACGGCGTGAAGGCGCGCTGCCGCCAAGCGATGGGAACAACGCATGGGGTCGAGTTGTTCGCGATTGCATCGCCCGACATCAGCTACGACACAGCGCGGGATATCGCGGCGTTTGTGAAGGGGTAGGGCGAGCTAGATCGTTGCCTGGACAACCGCTTTCAGCCTTTCGGCGAGCGAGAAGGGGTCTTCGGTGAAGTCGGCGTCGATCCACCAGGCTTCGACTTCGGCGAGCACTTTGCCGACAAGCGGCCCGTGCGGCACGCCGGCGGCCATGACGTTGGGGCCCTTCAATGGGAAGACCGGCCTCACCCATCCGTCGGCGAGCGCGAGCAAGGCGCGCCACTGCGTGAAGTTCGACGCCTTCGGATCTTCGGCCCAGCGCAGCCGCACCCAATCCTTGAACACCGGCACGCCGAAGCGATAAAGCGCGCGCCGGACTTCCAGGATCGAGAGATACGAAACGATTTTCGTTGGTTCGCCGAGCATGTCCGACAGCCGGTCGCGATCGTCATTCGACAGCCGCCACCGCGCGGCGATCTCGTTGACCTGCGGCGTGTCGCCGAGCAGTGCGCCGAGCCTGAGCAACCCGTCCGCGTCAAAGAATTGCTCGCCGTCGATTTCGCACACGCGCTGGAACCGCGAGAATTTGAGTTGCCCCGGCAACACTTCGCCTAGTACGCCGGATGCCGCCATCGCGCGTAGTACCGGAACGGGAGCGTCGGCTCCCATCAGCTTTAGCATTTCCTTTTGGATGCGTTCGCCCGACAGCGTCTTGATATGCGCGCGGGCTGCCGCGCAGGCGGTCAAGCCGTCCGCGTCGATGTCGCCCCGGCCGTACCAGGCGTGGAAGCGGAACAGCCTGAGGATGCGCAGATAGTCTTCGGCAATCCGCCGCGACGCGTCGCCGATGAACCGCACGCGCCTGGTCTGTAGATCAGCGATCCCGCCGACGATGTCGTAAACTTGGCCCGCGCGATCTGCGTAGAGTGCGTTCATCGTGAAGTCGCGGCGCTGTGCGTCCTCGGCCCAGTCCGTGCTGAACGCGACGGTCGCGCGCCGCCCGTCTGTCGTGACGTCACGCCGGAGCGTCGTGATCTCGAACGGCTTTTTGTTCGTGACCGCCGTGATGGTTCCGTGCTCGATCCCTGTCGGCACTGCCTGCATCCCCGCGGCGAGCAGGCGGCGCGTCACTTCGTCGGGCGTGAGCGGCGTCGCGATGTCGATGTCTTCCACCGGCGCGCCGATGATCGCGTTGCGCACGCAGCCGCCGACGAATCGCGCCGCACCTCCGTCGCGGGTGAGTGCGTCCATCACCGCGCGCGTTTCCGGTGCGTTGAGCCAGGGCTGAGTTTGAATCGATGGCGTCGTCATGGCTATCAGCCGTACAGCCGCTCGTAGAGATTGACCAGTATCCCCGCCGTCGCGCCCCAAATGTAGTGACGTTCGTACTGCATCGCGTAGTAGCGCCGCTCGCGGCCTTGCCAGGTCGCGGTCTCTTGTTTGTGATTGTGCCGGTCCATGAGGAACACAAACGGGACTTCGAACGCTTCGGCGACTTCCGACGCGTCGATCTTGAGCTCAAATCCATCGCGTACGAACGCGACGAAGGGCTGAATCGCAAACCCCGTCCCTGTTTCGTAGCGATCGAGTTCGCCGCGCACATCGACGTACGATCGGGCAAGCCCGACCTCTTCCTCGGTCTCGCGAAGTGCAGCTGCGATCGAATCTTCCTCATCATCCACGCGACCGCCGGGAAAACTCACTTGCCCCGCATGCCGGGCCAAGTGATCGGCACGCCGCGTGAACAACACGCTCAAGCCCGAGGGCCGTTCGATGATCGGAATGAGCACCGCCGCCGGCCGCAACACGCGTGTGGACGTCTGCCCGTCGCGCATGCGCGGATTAAGATCGAAGTCCCCGCGCTTCGGTTCGGGATGCGAGCCGAACGCGAGCCGCTCGCCGATGCGCCGGCGCAAGTCTGCGTCGCCGCTCATTTGGGGAGAACTCGCATCATGCGTCGGGCGATCCCAATGAGAACCATGCGCCCTCACTCCACACGCCTAACTCGCGTCCGGTTTCAACCGTGCGTTCTTCTGCTATCGCGACGAGTTCGTAGAATACGGCGCGCGATACTCGCGCCTCCAAGCCGCCGCGCACGTGTACGTAGGGGCGCGGTTCTTGTCCGCGATACTCGACCCGCAATGGATGCTCCTGGCTGGCCATCAACTCGTCGCCCACATTGGTCAGGAACCGCAGCCGTCGTGCACGCCCTTCGCCTTCCGCATCGACGCGCACCGCGATGAACGGTGCGTCCTCGACTTTGATGCCCACTTTCTCGACCGGCGTCACCAGTACGTAACGCCCGTCCGGCTCGCGCCGCAGGATCGTCGAGAACAGCCGCACCAGCGCCGGCCGGCCGATCGGCGTGCCGAGATAGAACCACGTGCCGTCGACCGCGATGCGCATATCGATGTCGCCGCAGTCGGGCGGATTCCATTTGTCGACCGGTGGCAACTTGCGCGTGTGAGCCGCTTCGGCCTGGGCCTCCGCGAGCCCACGCAAGAAGTCCGGCGCGGGTGCGCCCCAGTACATCGGATCCTGTGCCGAATTGGACATGTTAATGCGGACCTCGATGCCTTTCCGGGAGTTAATCTGCCCGTTCAACTCATGTTGAGCATAGGACCTCAAGCCGTTCTGTCTATGGCCCAGGTTTAGCTATATCTGTGATGACCTGTGCCTTAGAAAAGCCGCGCGACTCCCGGCGTTATCCAAACCTCGAACCGAAGGCCCCACCGTTTGAGCAACCAAGCCCTTGAAACCTCCGACTCGATTGTCCGCGAAGTCGAACATGCCGTGGCGCGTATCGCCGCCGTCCGCGAAGCCGTCGGGCGGGTGATTTTCGGCCAGCGCTCCGTAGTAGATCAGGTACTGGTCACGGTTCTGGCTGGCGGCCACGGCCTGTTGGTCGGCGTCCCCGGCCTCGCCAAAACTCGTTTGGTCGAGGCATTGGGAATCGTGCTGGGTTTGGCCACCAAGCGCATCCAATTCACCCCTGACCTCATGCCCGCCGATATCGTGGGCTCCGAGGTTTTGGAGGAAGCCGAAACCGGCCGACGTTCGTTCCGCTTCATTAAGGGCCCGGTCTTCGCCCAGCTGCTGATGGCCGACGAAATCAACCGCGCCAGCCCGCGCACGCAATCGGCGCTGCTGCAGGCGATGCAGGAGCACCACGTGACGGTCGCCGGGATGCGTTACGACCTGCCGCATCCGTTCCACGTTTTGGCGACCCAAAACCCGCTCGAGCAAGAAGGCACTTATCCGCTCCCCGAAGCGCAGCTCGACCGCTTCTTGATGCAGATCGACGTCGGTTATCCCGACCTCGACGCCGAGAAGCGCGTGTTGCTCGCCACAACCGGCGTCAGCGAGGAGCAGCCGAAAGAAGTTATCCGCGCGCAGGACATTATGTTCTTCCAGCGCCTCGTGCGGGCGATTCCCGTCGGCGAGAAAGTGCTTGATGCGATCCTCGCTCTTGTGCGCAGCGCGAGGCCTGAAGAAGGCGGCGCGCAGAGCATCAAGGACCACGTCGCTTGGGGACCGTCCCCGCGTGCGAGCCAAGCGTTCTCGCTTGCGGTTCGTGCGCGTGCGTTGATCGAGGGCCGCTTCGCGCCTTCGGTCGACGACGTGGTCGCACTTGCGCCGCCCATTCTGCGCCACCGCATGGCGCTCAACTTCGCGGCCCGCGCCGACGGCGTGACGATGGCCGATGTGATCAACCGGCTGACCGCGCCGTACCAGTAACGCGGGCAGCTCAAGAGGTTCGTATGGCGAGTGTCGCATCGACGCTCTTTAGCGGTTGGACCCAAACGCCTAAGCGTGAGACGACTGCGCGCGAGCAGGCGGAGCATCTTGGCGCGCGTTTGCCGCCGCTGATGATCCAAGCCGAACGCGTCGCCTCCACTGTCGCGACCGGCGAGCACGGCCGCAGACGTGTCGGCCAAGGCGAAGCGTTTTGGCAATTTCGCCGCTACCGCCAAGAAGACCCGTCGACCGCCGTCGATTGGCGCCAGTCTGCGAAGTCGCAGCATCTCTTCGTGCGCGAGCGCGAGTGGGCGGCGGCAGCAAGCGTTTGGATATGGCGCGATGCCTCGCCGTCGATGCACTACAAGTCTCATGTCGCGAAATGTACGAAGGTCGAACGCGCGACCGTGCTCGCGCTCGCGTTCGCGTCGCTGCTTGTGCGCGGCGGCGAACGCGTCGGTGCGCTCGACAGTTTGAAGCCACCCGCGACCGGCAAGTCCGGCTTCAACCGCTTCGCTTTGCAAATGACGCAACAGATGACGTCGAAGCAGAGCTTGCCCCCGCTGATGCCGCTGCCGCGCTTCTCGCAGATCATCCTCATCTCCGACTGGTTGTCGCCATCCGAAGGCGTGCTGAATTTGCTTCGTCACTACGGCGCTCTTGGGGTGCGCGGGCATTTGATCCAAGTGCTCGACCCCGCCGAAGAAGACCTGCCGTTCGATGGCCGCACCGAGTTCGAGGACGTGGAATCTAAGACCCGTATGCTTGCCCGCCGCGCGGAGACGCTGCGCGATGCTTACCGCGGACGCCTCGCGGCGCTGCGCAGCGAAGTCGCTCAAGCCTGCCGCCGCCAGGATTGGACGTTCGCGACGCACCGCACCGACAAGCCCGCACAGGGTGCGCTGCTTGCCGCTTACGCCGCGCTATCCGCCCACCGCCCCTTCGAGATGAGGTGACGGTGTGACGTCGATCGGTCCGCTTGCGTTTGGAGTGCCCTGGATTCTGTTCGGGCTGATTGCGCTGCCCGTGATCTGGTGGCTCTTGCGCGTGACGCCGCCGGCGCCGAAACGTGTGCCGTTCCCCGCCGTTCGGTTGCTTCTGGGCTTGAACCAGAAAGAGGAAACACCCGCGCGCACGCCGTTGTGGCTGTTGCTGCTTCGGACCGCCATTGCAGGCCTCGCGATCGTCGCGCTTGCAGATCCCTATTTGAACCCGCAATCGGCGGGCTTGAAGAAGGGGCCCGTCGTCGTCGTTGTCGACAACGGTTGGGCGGCTGCCGCGCGTTGGGACGATCGCGTCGGTGCGATGCAGACGCTTGCCGCAGAAGCCGAGCGCGACAGCCGCCCGCTTGTCGTGTTGCCGACTGCGCTGAGCGATGCGCCTGCGGTGCTCAAACTCTTGTCGGGTGCCGAAGCGCAAGGCGCCGTCAAAGCGGTCGCGCCGCAGCCGTTCGGCGTCGACCGCGCGAAGGCGTTGGTGTTGCTGCAGAAGCTGAACCTCTCCGGACCCGATATCGTCTGGCTGACCGACGGTCTTGAAGACGGCAACGCCCGCGAGTTCGCGCGCGGTCTCGCCGCGCTTGGCGATCTGCGCGTCCAGACCGACGACGCACTCAACGCCGCCCTGGCGCTGACGCCGCCGATAGCCGAAGGCAGCGCGCTTGTCTTCCGCGTCGTGCGGGCCAAGGACGAAGGCGAAGTCAAAGGCACTGTCCGCGCGACCGGCGCGCAGGGCCGCTTCCTCGCCGCGCAGGAGTTCACGCTCAAAGCGGGTGAAATCAGCACGGAGGTAAAGCTCGACCTCGCGACGGAGCTTCGCAACGATCTCTCTCGCGTCGAGATCGCCGACCGCGGGTCCGCGGGCAGCGTCGCGCTCATCGACGAGCGCTGGCGCCGCCGCCCCGTCGGGCTCGTCTCTGGTCAAACGGTTGACTCCGCGCAGCCGTTGCTCGCCGATCTCTTCTATCTCGACCGCGCGCTTGGTCCTTATGCAGAGATCCATCACGGCAAGATCACCGACCTTGTGAAGGCGGGGCTCTCCGTTCTCGTTCTCGCCGACGTCGGCCAGATCGTGGGCGCGGACAAGACCGCGGCCGCCGAATGGGTGTCGAAAGGCGGCGTTCTGATTCGCTTCTCCGGCCCGAAGCTCGCTGCGCAAAGCGACGACCTGATACCGGGCAAGCTGCGCACCGGCGGCCGTCTGCTCGACGGCGCGCTGTCGTGGAGCGAACCGCAAACGCTGAGCTCTTGGACCGAAGACAGTCCGTTCTTCGGCCTGCCCATCCCGCCCGACGTCTCCATCAAGCGCCAAGTGCTGACCGAGCCCGCGATCGGCACCGACATTAAGACTTGGGCACAGCTCAGCGACGGCACGCCGCTCGTCACTGCCAAGCGCCAGGAAAAGGGTTGGGTGATTCTCTTCCATGTCACCGCGAACACCGCGTGGTCGTCGCTGCCAATGTCAGGCCTCTTCGTCGAGATGCTCCGCCGTACGATCGCGTTGTCTTCCGGTGTCGCCGCCGACGACCCCAGCCTGACCGCAGCAGGTGGTCCGCTCGCCCCTGCCGAGACGCTCGATGGCTTCGGCCGCCTGGGCCAACCCGCTGCCGCGGCGTTGCCGATGCGTGGCCCCGATTTCGAGAAAGCCACACCCAGCCCCCGCCACCCGCCCGGTTTCTACGGCGAGGGCGGTGTGCGCCGCGCGTTCAATTTGTTCAAGGCGGACGCGGCCTTGAAGCCCCTTCCTACGCTGCCCGCGGGGGTCGAAATCACGACATTTGGCCTTCGCCAGGCGGTTGAGCTTAAATACGTCTTGATGGCGATCGCGATTGCTTTGGCGCTCTTCGACCTCGTGGCCGGTTTGATCCTGCGCGGGCTGGTGGCCCCGCCGCGTCTGCCTGTGCGCCAAACTGCGGCCGTTATCGTCGCCGGCCTCTTTGCCGTTGCCGTCATTGGCGATGCGCGCGCGGCCGACGACTACAACCTCAAAGCCTCGAACACCTATCGCCTTGCCTTCGTGCTGACCGGCGACCCGGAAGTCGATGCCATGAGCCGCGCGGGGCTCAAAGGGTTGACGCGCATCTTGAAGGAACGCACCGCCGCCGAGCCCGGCGACCCGATTGCGATCGACATCGAGCAGGACGAACTCGCGTTCTTCCCGCTCATCTATTGGCCGGTGTCGCCGGCACAATCTCAGCTGTCCGCGAACGCACTGGCCAAGGTCGATGCGTTCATGCGCAACGGCGGTACGATCCTGTTCGACACGCGCGATCAAAACACTGCATTGCCGACTGCGACCGGCAGCACCGCGAACGGTTCGCTCACGCTGCGCCGTTTGCTCGCGGGCCTCGACATCCCGCCGCTGCAGCCGTTGGGGCAAGACCACGTGCTGACGCGCTCGTTCTATCTGTTGCGCGAGTTTCCCGGCCGGTGGGCGTCGGGCCGCGTGTGGGTCGAAGCGCGGCAAAACGCGGGCGACGGCGCACCGTCCTTGACGGCGTCCGACGGCGTCTCGCCGATCATCGTGGGCGGCGCCGATTGGGCCGCCGCTTGGGCGCAAGACGATAGCGGCCGCCCGATCGCAGCCGTCGTGCCGGGCGGCGACCGCCAGCGCGAGTTCGCGATGCGCTTCGGCGTGAACCTTGTGATGTACACGCTGACCGGCAACTACAAGACCGACCAAGTTCACGTGCCAGCGATCCTCGAGCGTTTGGGTCAGTAGATGGCCCTCGACATCGTCTTCGTTCCGCATCTGCCGCTCGTTTGGATTTTGATCCTGACGGTGGCGAGCGTTGCCCTGGTCGGCGCCAGTCTGCTGCTGCGCGCGCCGGGCGCCGGGTGGCGGGCCGGAGCGATGGCGGCGGCTCTGCTCGTTCTCGCCAATCCCGCGATCGTCGAGGAGGAGCGCAAAGGCTTGCCGGACGTCGCTGTCATCGTCGCCGACCAAACGCAAAGCCAAGCGATCGGCGACCGCTCGAAAACCGTGGACGATACGGTCGCGAAGCTGCGGGCGAAACTTGCGCAAAACAAAGACCTCGACGTTCGCGTCATCACAGTCACCGAAGATCGCTCGGTGCAAGACGGGGGTACGTCGCTGTTCGGGCCGCTCGCGGACGCGTTCGCCGACGTGCCGTCGGATCGCATTGCGGGCGCGGTGCTCATCACCGACGGCCAAATCCACGACATCCCGTCCGGCGCCGCCGCAAAGCTGACCTATCCCGTTCACGCGCTGCTCACCGGCGAACCTAACGAGCGCGACCGTAAGCTCACGATCGAGCAGGCACCGCGTTACGGTATCGTCGGCGAACCGCTGACGTTCACCGTCCGCGTTGACGACTTCGGAACGACCGGCCAAGCCGTCGCCGATATCGAGGTTCGCATTGACGGCAAGGTCGTCTTGAACGAGACCGCCAAGACGGGCGAACCGAAGTCGCTCGAACTGACGCTCCCGCACGGCGGCGAAAACGTCATCGAGATTCAGGCTGGCGCGGGGCCGAAGGAGCTCACGCTTCTGAACAACCGCGCCGCCGTGGTCACGACCGGCATCCGCGACCAGCTTCGCGTCCTGCTCGTCTCCGGCGAGCCGCATGCGGGCGAGCGTACGCTGCGCAATCTTTTGAAGGCCGATCCGTCTGTTTCTCTCGTGCATTTCACCATTCTGCGGCCGCCGGAGAAGCAGGACGGTACGCCGGTCGACGAGCTGTCGCTCATCGCCTTCCCGACGCGGGAGCTGTTCGATGAGAAACTGAACGACTTCAACCTCATCATCTTCGACCGCTATCAGCGCCGCGGCGTGCTGCCTTTGGCCTACTACGAAAACGTGGCGCGCTATGTCGAGAACGGCGGCGCGCTGCTTATCACGTCCGGCCCCGAATTCTCCTCGCCGCTCAGCCTCTACCGCTCGCCGCTGAATTCGGTCATCCCGGCCGAGCCCGTCGAGCGCATCTTCGAGCAGGGCTACAAGCCGCGCCTCACCGAAGCCGGCGAGCGGCATCCGGTGACCGCCGGACTGCCCGGGGCAAACGTGGGAGCCAAAGACCCGACCTGGGGCCGTTGGTTCCGCCTTGTGCAGGCCCAAGTCCTGACCGGCCAAACGCTAATGCAAGGCGCGGAAGCCCAACCGCTGCTCGTGCTCAATCGCGTGCAGGAAGGCCGCGTCGCGCTGCTGCTCTCCGACCACGCGTGGCTTTGGACGCGCGGCTTCGAAGGCGGCGGCCCACAAGCCGAACTGCTGCGCCGCCTCGCGCACTGGCTCATGAAGGAGCCGGAGCTGGAGGAGGAGCGCCTCAACGGCACGATCAAAGGCGACCGCCTGATCGTGACGCGCCGCACGATGGCCGAACGCGCCGCGCAGATCGAGGTGACCCACCCGTCCGGCCGCGTCGAGAAAGTGACGCTGACGCCGACCGAAGGCGGTGCGTTTTCCGGTACGATCAAGGCGCCCGAGATGGGTCTTTACCGCCTGCGCGACGGCAACTTGAGTGCGGTCGCTGCCGCGGGCCCCTTGAACCCACGCGAGCTTTCCGACGTGCGCGCGACGGAGAAACTGGTCAAGCCCATCACCGATGCCACCAAAGGCGGCATCGCCTGGATCAAGCGCGATGGCATTCCCGAAATTCGCCGCACGAGACCCGGCCGCGCCGCCGCCGACGACGGCTGGATCGGCATGCGGGCCAATGAAGCCTACGCCGTGCGCTCGACCCGTCAGACCCCGCTCTTCCATCCGGCGATCGCGTTTGTGCTGATCATCGGCAGCCTCATGCTGGGCTGGCGCCGCGAAGGCCGGTAGCTATGCCGTTGATTTCGGTAATCGAAGGACTGAGCATCGGCGGATCTGCCGAGCGGGTAAACGATGACACGTTCGGTGCGTTGAGTTCCGTTGCGTTCGTGCTCGATGGGGTGACGTCGCTGTCGGAGACGCCGCTGATGCCGGGCAGGAGCGATGCTGCTTGGGCGGCGCAGACCGCGCGCGAATTGTTTTTGGCCCATGGTGCGGCGCGCGGTGGCGATCTGCGCGGGCTCGTTACGACGGTGGCTGTGGGGATCACCGTGCGGTTCGAGGCGGAGCGCGTGCGGGCGCCGCGTGAGCGGTACGAGTTGCCGTGGACGACGATGAGTTTGATCGGGGTCGAGGCAGGGCAGTTGAACGTTGCTTACGTGGGTGACAGTCGCGCGTTGGTCGAAACCGGCGACGGTCACGTGCATAGTTTCGGGGTCAACCCTTCGCGCACCGCCTTCGAGACGAAGCTTGCGCAGAAGATGATCGCCGCGCAGAAGGGCAAACCGCTGGGTCCGGCTGCGGTGCTGCCGGAATTGCGCGCGGCGCGGAACACCGTGAACACGGGCACCGGGTATTGGCTGTTGGGTGCCGATGCTGCTGTTGGCGCGCATGCGACGGTGACATCGCTTGCGCTATCGGGGCCTGCGACTGTGTTGCTCGCGACCGACGGCTTCTATGCGCTGGTTGAGGACTATCAGCGCTACGGCGATCGCGAGTTGATTGCGGCGGCGCGGACGGTCGGGCTCGGTTCCTTGGCGCGCGAGTTGCGGCAGATCGAGGATGACGATCCGAATGGCCAGCGGTTTCCGCGGATGAAGAAGAGCGACGACGCGACGGCGCTCTTGGTGCGGGTCGAGCCGTAGTTATTTGAGTTTGCGCAACGAGCCTTTGACGGTGCGGACGAACTTGCCATCTTTTACGTTCGAAAATTCGAGGCGCATTTCCTTTCCAGCGACGCGACGGCGATAGGTTTGGAATTCGGGCTTGCCGTCTTCGTTGATCGTGAAGCTCGAGATCACAAGGCCGGTGCCGTCGAGCCTTGCCCAGTAGAGAATGCCGCCGCTGTAGGGGTCGCTTTCGGCTTTCGCGCGCCAGGTGTTCGGCGCGGGGGCGGGCACGAATTCGACGGTCGTCGATTTCAGCACTTCGAGCGGTGCTTTCGGATTGCCCTTTTGACGCTGCAGCGTCGACCAGCTCAAGAGGAAGCCACCGAGGTCGGATTTCTTGAGCGATACGGCGATGTCGCGCTTCGAGGTTGGGAAGTCTTCGTCGGTTTCGCTGGACGCCGTCGCGGTGCCTTGCCAATCGCCGTAGTAGCCATCGAGCAAGAGCGGCGGAATCGCGACCTTGGTTGGCGCCGCAAGCGCAAAAGGAACGAGCAGAAGCAAGGTGGCGGCAACAATTGAGCGAGCAAACGGCATGAACGCGACTCCGCTGATGATCAAGCGATAGCGGCCGCTTGGTCCCGCATCAAGGCCAGCGGACTTCCGGGGGCATGGACATCAGGATTGCTTCCACGTTTCCGCCGGTTTTTAGGCCGAAATTGGTTCCGCGGTCGTGCAGGAGGTTGAATTCGACATAGCGCCCGCGGCGTATCAACTGGTGGTCACGCTCTTCTTTCGTCCAGGGGCCGTTCATGTGGCGACGGACGATTTTTGGATAGACGCCCAGGAACGCCAAGCCCACGTCACGTGTGAATGCGAAGTCGGCGTCCCAGTCGGCGGCGAGGTTGTCGAAGAAAACGCCACCGACGCCGCGCGGCTCGCCGCGGTGGGGCAGGTAGAAGTACTCGTCGCACCAAGCTTTGAAGTCTTTGTAGTAAGACGGATTGTGCTTGTCGCAAGCGGCGCGCAGTGCGGCGTGGAACGCGACGGTGTCGTCGTCGTTCGGGACCATCGGCGTTAGGTCGGAGCCGCCGCCGAACCAGGCTTTGGTGGTCACGATATGGCGCGTGTTCATGTGCACGGCCGGTACGCGCGGGCTTTGCAGGTGGGCGACGAGCGAGATGCCGGCCGCCCAAAAGCTTGGGTCGTCGGCGGCGCCGGGGATCGATTTCGCGAACTCTTTCGAGAATGCGCCGTGGACGGTCGAGATGTTGACGCCGACCTTTTCGAAGACGCGACCGCGCATGACGGACATCGTGCCGCCGCCGCTTTCGCCGCCGGTGGCGTCGCGCTTCCAGGCTTTGCGTTCGAAGCGGCCGGGTTTGCGGTCAGCGAACGTACCGGTGAGGTCGTCTTCGATGCTTTCGAAAGCGGCGCAGATGCGATCGCGAAGTTCGGCGAACCAGGCGGCGGCGCGGGTTTTGCGCTGCTCCGTCAGGTCTGCTGTCATTGATGGCTCTCCCCAAAGGCGCCGGTTTGGCGCAGAGCTTCGCCGAGGATCATGGCGGCCGCAACGGCGACGTTCAGCGAGCGCATGCCGTCGCCGAGCGGAATCCGTACCCTTTCATCCGCCGCGGCAGACACTTCTTGCGTTACACCCGCACTTTCGCGGCCGAAGAGGAGCGTGTCGTCCGGGCAATAGGCAAGGGCGGTGTAGGGCGCGACTGTCTTCGTGGTTGCCAGGACGATCCGGCCCGGAGCCGTAGCGCGAAACGCCTTCCATGACGCGTGACGCGTGATGCTTGCGCGGGGCAGGTAGTCCATCCCCGCCCGTTTCAGGCTCGCGTCGCCGAACGGGAAGCCGCAGGGTTCGATTATGTCGATCGCGACATTCAAGCACGCGCCGAGCCGGATAATCGTGCCGGTGTTGGCTGCAATATCAGGTTCGAAGAGAGCGATGCGCATCGATGCGAAAACGATCCACGGTTGGCGCTATTTATGCGGCATCGTGCCGCAAGACCATAGGGGGGCTTCTCTCTATTTTGCCGCGGAATTCAAGGCCTTGCCGATGGTCCGCAGCGGTTTGTCATCGTGACGAATCGACATCAGCGAACCACATCTTCTTCGTCTCTTATCTCTTCATGCCCAGAGGGGGCTTCGACCTTGGCGCATTCCATCGACAACGCCAACGTTACGCGGCGTGATTTCATCTATGTGGCTTCAGCGGCAGCTGCGGGGGTCGGTCTTGCCGCCTCGCTTTGGCCCTTTATCGATCAAATGAATCCGGCGGCCGATACGCTGGCGCTGAAAGAGGTCGAGTTCGATCTGTCGCCGCTGGTCGAAGGCCAGATCGTCACGATCGAGTGGCAGAAGAAGCCCGTCTTTATCCGCCGCCGCACCGCTGCCGAAATCAAGGCCGCGGAAGACGTGCCGCTCGATCAGTTGCGCGATCCGCAAACCGACAAAGCGCGGGTGCAGAAGCCGGAGTGGCTGATCCTGGTCGCGACTTGCACGCACTTGGGCTGCGTGCCGGACAAGACGCAGAAGGGCGAATTCGGCGGTTGGCTGTGCCCTTGCCACGGCTCGCACTACGACACGTCGGGACGAATCCGAAAGGGTCCAGCTCCGAAGAATTTAGCGGTGCCGCTCTATAAGTTTCTGTCGGACACTAAAGTGCTGATTGGCGCGGCGCCCGAGCCTGCCGCCGTCGTCGCTGAACACGGTTGAGGGCGGTCATGGCAAGCGGCAACTATTCCTACAAACCGACGAACGCCTTCACGAAGTGGCTGGACTCGCGGCTTCCGATCATCCGGTTGGTCGACGAGTCGGTACTCAAATTTCCCACGCCGAAGAACCTCAACATGTGGTTCACATTCGGCGGCATTCTGACGTTCATGCTGGCGGTGCAGATCGTGTCGGGCATCGTGCTTGCCATGCACTACGTGCCGCACGAGACGCAGGCGTTCGACAGCGTCGAGCGCATCATGCGCGATGTGAACTACGGCTGGCTGTTGCGCTACATGCATTCGAACGGCGCATCGATGTTCTTCATCGCCGTTTATCTGCACATTTTCCGCGGGCTCTATTACGGCTCGTTCAAAGCGCCGCGCGAGGTGCTTTGGCTGCTCGGCATCGTGATCTATCTGCTCATGATGGCGACGGGCTTCTTAGGGTACACGCTGCCGTGGGGGCAGATGTCGTTCTGGGGCGCCACCGTCATCACGAACTTCTTTTCCGCGATACCGCTTGTGGGCGAGAGCATCACGCAGTGGCTGTGGGGTTCGTTTGCGGTCGATAACTCGACGCTGCAGCGCTTCTTCTCGCTGCACTATTTGTTGCCGTTCGTGATTGCGGGCGTGGTGGTGCTGCACATTTGGGCGCTGCACGTTCCGGGCAACAACAACCCGCTCGGCATCGACGTGAAGGGGCCGCAAGACACAGTGCCGTTCCACCCGTACTACACGACGAAAGACGGGTTTTGGATCGCGCTGTTCTTAATCGTGTTTGCCTACTTCATCTTCTTTAACCCGAACTTCTTGGGCCACGCCGACAACTACATTCCGGCGAACCGGTTGGTGACGCCCGCGCACATCGTGCCGGAGTGGTACTACCTGCCGCTCTACGCGGTCTTGCGGTCGGTGCCGGATAAGCTGATCGGCGTCATCTTGATGTTCGGTGCGATCTTCGTGTGGGCGCTGCTGCCGTGGCTCGACACGTCGCGCATCCGCTCCAACAACTTCCGGCCGATCATGAAGCAGCTGTTTTGGATCCTGATGGTCGTGATCTTCCTGCTCGGCTATCTGGGTGCGCAGACGGCGGACGACAGTAATCTCGTGTTCTTCGGGGCGGAGCTGCCGATCGGTAAGCTGCTGCTTTCGCAGCTTCTTACGTTCTACTATTTCGCGCATTTCTTGATCATAACGCCTGTTGTCGGGCTGATGGAGACGCCTAATCCTGTGCCCGAAAGCATCTCGAAGGCGGTGTTGGCGAAGAAGAATGGCGGAGACGCTGTCCCCGTGGCGGCAGAGTGATGGGGGCGGCGATGACGAAACTCAAATTTTTCGCGGCGCTCGTTCTAGCATTCGGCTTTGCCGGGAATGCCATCGCAGAAGACGCACATGCGGTGAAACCACCCAAGCAGCTGAAGTGGACCTGGGACGGCCCCTTCGGGCAGTTCGACCGCCAGCAATTGCAGCGCGGTTATCAGGTATACAAAGATGTCTGCGCCGCCTGCCACTCGATGCACCTCGTGTCGTTCCGCAACCTGTCGCAACCCGGCGGGCCGGAGTTCACCGAAGAGCAGATGAAGGCGATTGCGGCCGGGTTTCAGATCAAAACGCTCGACGACAAGGGCGAGGCGCTCGACGACAAAGGCGAGGCGCTCCATCGGCCGGGTATTCCCGCGGACCGCTTTCCGTCGCCGTTTGCCAACGAGCTTGCGGCGCGTGCTGCGAACAACAACGCCTATCCGCCGGACCTGTCGGTGATCACCAAGGCGCGGCCGGATGGCTCGAACTATGTCTACTCGCTGCTGACGGGTTATTCCGACGCGCCGGCGAAGTTCGAACTGTTGCCGGGGTTGAGCTACAACGAATACTTCCCGAACCATCAGATCGCGATGCCGGCGCCGCTCTCTGCGGATGATCTGGTGACGTATGCGCCCGACGTGGGGAACCCGCCGGCGACCATCGATCAGATGGCGAAAGACGTGACGGCGTTTCTCACCTGGGCGGCGGAGCCCAAGATGGAAGAACGCAAGCAGATGGGTGTGAAGGTGATGATCTTCCTCGTGCTGCTGACGGTGCTGCTCTACGCCGCGTACCGCCAGCTTTGGAAGGACGTCGATCACTGACGGGTTTGCAGTCTTGAATTGAAAGGGGCCGGTACCATATGTGCCGGCCCTTTGTTTTTCGGCACGAGGCGGCTACAACGCCGCCGTCACCTTGCGGAGGACTTTGGCGCTATGACCAACACTGTGCTGGGCGTGATTGGCGGCAGCGGGGTTTACGGGATCGACGGGCTCGAGAACGCGCGCTGGGAGCGCGTGCGCTCGCCGTGGGGTGAGGCGTCGGACGAGCTTCTGTTCGGGCGGCTTGGCGGCGTCGATATGGTGTTTCTGCCGCGTCACGGGCGCGGGCATGTGCACTCGCCGACCAGCATCAATTATCGCGCCAACATCGATGTCTTGAAACGCGCAGGCGTGACCGATGTGATCTCGGTGTCGGCGTGCGGGTCGTTCAAGGAGGAGTTGCCGCCGGGCATGTTCGTGCTGGCGGACCAGTTTATCGACCGTACGTTTGCGCGCGAGAAGTCGTTCTTCGGGCCCGGGTTCGTAGCACATGTGTCGCTCGCACATCCGATCTGCCCGCGTCTGCAAGGGGCGCTCGCCGACGCGGCGCGCGAGGCCAAGATCGAACATGTCGTCGGCGGCACGTATCTCGCTATGGAAGGGCCGCAGTTTTCGACGTTGGCTGAGAGCAAGCTCTACCGCTCTTGGGGTTGCAGCGTCATCGGCATGACCGCGATGCCGGAGGCGAAGCTCGCGCGTGAGGCGGAGATGCCTTACGCGATCGTCGCTATGGTCACGGACTACGACTGCTGGCATCCGGACCACGATCACGTGACGGTCGAGCAGGTGATCAAGGTGTTGAACGGCAATGCGGACAAGGCGCGGACGCTGCTCAAGCGTGTGGCGCCGAAGCTTGGGCCGACGCGGACGCCGTCGCCGCTTGGTATCGAGCACACCTTGGACACGGCGCTGATCACGGCGCCGGAGAAGCGCGATCCCGTTCTGTTTGCGAAACTCGATGCGGTCGCCGGCCGCGTTCTTAAGAAGGCTTGACCCCATGGATATCAAATCCGTCATTCGAACGATCCCCGACTATCCGAAACCCGGCATCATGTTTCGCGACGTGACGACGTTGCTCAGCAACGCGCGCGCGTTCCGTACGACGGTCGATCAGCTGGTGCAGCCTTACGCGGGCACGCGGATCGACAAGGTGGCGGGGATCGAGGCGCGCGGGTTCATCATCGCGGGCGCTGTGGCGCATCAGCTTTCCGTCGGCTTCGTGCCGGTTCGCAAGAAGGGCAAGCTGCCGTGGCGGACGCTCGGGGAGACGTATGACCTGGAGTACGGCACGGACACGGTCGAGATTCACGAAGATGCGGTTGCCAAGGGCGAGAACGTGCTGCTCGTCGACGATCTGATCGCGACGGGCGGTACGGCGGAAGCGGCGATCAAGCTGATCGAGCGGGCGGGCGGTAACGTCGTCGGTTGCAGCTTCATCATCGATCTGCCGGAACTCAAAGGCCGGCGGCGGTTGGAGAAGCTGGGGAAGAAGGTGCTCAGCCTCGTGGAGTTTGAAGGGCATTGAAAATCCACGGCCGCCATTACAGGACGATTTGGGTCGCGGCTGACGGCTGGTCGGTCGAGGTGATCGATCAGACGAAGTTGCCGTTCGCGTTTGTCACCAAGCGGCTGGCGAGCGCGGAAGAAGCTGCCGAGGCGATCAAGGCGATGGTCGTGCGCGGGGCGCCGTTGATCGGAGCGACGGGGGCTTATGCGCTCTGCATGGCGTTGCGCCGGGATGCCTCGGATGAGGCGTTGGAGCGGGCTTACGATATGCTCGTCAAGACGCGGCCGACGGCGATCAATCTCAAATGGGCGCTCGACGAGATGATGGCATCGGTCCGCAATCAGCCGGCGGACCGGCGGGTTGCGGCGGCTTACGCGCGGGCGGCGCAGCTTTGTGACGACGATGTTGCCACGAACGAGGCGATCGGGCGGCATGGGCTTGCGTTGATCGAGGCGATTGCTGCGAAGAAAAGAGGCGCGATCGTCAACGTGCTGACGCATTGCAACGCCGGGTGGCTTGCGTGCGTCGATTGGGGTACGGCGCTCGCGCCGATCTACATGGCGCACGACAAGGGCATTGCGATCCATGTTTGGGTGGACGAGACGCGGCCGCGCAATCAGGGCGGATCGCTGACGGCGTACGAGCTTGGCGCGCATGGCGTGAAGCACTCGATCATCGCCGATAATGCCGGCGGGCATTACATGCAGCACGGCGATGTCGATATGTGCATCGTGGGTACGGACCGGACGACGGCTTCGGGCGACGTTGCGAACAAGATCGGGACGTATCTCAAGGCGCTGGCAGCGCACGACAACGGCGTGCCGTTCTATGTGGCACTGCCGTCGTCCACGATCGATTGGACGATTGCGGATGGCGTCAAGCAGATCGAGATCGAGGAGCGGTCGGGACGCGAGATTACGCATGTGCAGGGGCGGACCGCGGCGGGCGAGGTGTTGACCGTCGAGCTGACAGCGCCGGGCTCGCCGGCGCGCAATCCGGCGTTCGATGTGACGCCGGCGCGGCTGGTGACGGGTCTCATCACCGAGCGCGGGATTGCTGCGGCGACGCGCGAGGGGCTTTTGAAGCTCTTTCCGGAGCGCGCGCGGTGAAGCGTACCGCTGTGCGGCGGCGTGTGGCGCGCGTGCTTTCGAAGCGCGCGGCGGTTGTGAGCGTAACACCCAATCTGCGTTCGGAGATTGTGGCTGTCGGGCAGCGCATGTCGTCGAGCGGGCTGTCGCCGGGGAAGAGCGGCAATCTTTCGTTGCGTGTCGACAGCGGCATGCTGATTACGCCGACGGGCATTTCGTACCCCGAGATGCGCGCGGCGGATGTCGTCGAGGTGCGCGCCGACGGGCGCGTGCAGCCCGGGCAGCGCGTCGCGTCGAGCGAGTGGCGCGTGCATCTTGGCATTTACAAGGCGCGGCCGGATGTGGGCGCGATCGTGCATACGCATTCGTTGAACGCGACGGCGCTCTCGTGCCTGCATCGCGGTATTCCGGCGTTTCACTACATGGTGGCGGAGTTCGGGGGCGAGCGTGTCGCGTGCGCGCCTTACGCGACTTACGGCAGCGAGGAGCTGGCGCGGTTCGCCGTTAAGGCTTTGGGGCCGCGCTCCGCTTGCCTTCTTGCCAACCACGGATCGATCGCCTTGGGCGATAGCGTGCGGCAGGCGTATGATCGCGCGGCGGCTCTTGAGGCGTTGGCGGCGCAGTACGCGCGTGCCTTGCAGATTGGGCGGCCGCGGGTTCTGTCGGGACGCGAGATGGCGCGGGTGATCGAGAAGTTCAAAACCTACGGCAAGCAGACGCCGGTGAAGTCATGAGCGCGGTTCTTGTAACTGGGGCGGCGAAGCGGCTTGGGCGCGCGATTGCGCTGAAGCTCGCGAGCGACGGGTACGACGTCGCGATTCACTACCGCTCCTCTAAAGCGGAGGCCGAAGCGTTAGCGGACGAGGTGAAGCGGTTGGGACGCCGCGCGGTGCTGATCGACGGCGAGCTTTCGCGCGAAGATCAGGTTGCGACGCTGGTGCCGCGTGCCGCGGCGGTGTTCGGGCATTTGACGGCGCTCGTGAACAGCGCGTCGGTGTTTGAAGACGACCGGGTCGAGACGGCGACGCGGGAGAGTTGGGACAAGCATCTCGATACGAATTTGCGTGCACCGTTCGTGCTTAGCCAAGCGTTTGCCAAGCAGTTGCCTGCGGGCGCACATGGCGGGATCGTGAACATCATCGATCAGCAGGTGGTGAATCTGACGCCGCAGTTCTTGTCTTACACTGTGTCGAAGGCAGGTTTGTGGACGCTGACGCGGACGTTGGCGCAGGCGCTGGCGCCCGCGATCCGGGTCAACGCGGTGGCGCCGGGGCCGTCGCTCAAGGCCGAGCGGCAGTCTCAGGCGAACTTTGACGCGCATGTTGAAGCGACATTGTTGCAGCGGCCGTCGGAGCCTGCGGACATTGCGGGCGCCGTCGCCTATTTGCTCGCTGCACCTGCGGTAACGGGGCAGATGATCGTCGTCGATAGCGGGCAGCATCTCGCGTGGTCGCGCGACAAGTTCTTCGAGTGAGGCTCATGAGCGAACGCCAGAAAGTTCAGCCGTTGCGAATCGCCGATGCGAAGAAACGCATCCGGCATGTGTTCGTTCGCGATCTGGAGCTCAACGCCAATATCGGCGTCTATCACCGCGAGAAGGGGCAGCTTCAACCGGTGCGGATCAACCTGGATCTGACGGTCGAGGAAACGGACGGCGACATCGAGGACAAGCTCGAGAATGTCGTCGACTACGGTGCGGTCGTGGACGGCATCAAGGGCATCCTTGCGGGCGGGCACATGAACCTGGTCGAGACGCTGGCCGAGAAGGTCGCGGCGCACTGCCTGGCCGACAAACGCGTGAAGGTCGCGCGCGTGCGAATCGAGAAGCTGAAGGTGCTGGCTGAGGCGCAGTCGGTGGGCGTGGAGATTGAGCGAGAGGCTGAACGGTGACCGAACGCGATGCGATGAAGGCTGACTTGGTATGCTGACGCATGTCGAGTCGGTGCAGCTAGATTGGCGCATCTCTGAGCGCGCGCTTGGTGCGTTTGGGTGCGCGAAAGTTTCCCTTAGGGGCGGACAGTAGGTGCTCGACAAAATTCTGCGATTGGGTTGCGGCGGTGGGCCGAAGCTGCGCGTACGCTTCCATTGAGATGAGCGCTGCTACCCGTTTGCCATGGCGCAGAATTACTTGGGCTTCGCCCGTCGCTGCACGATCAACAAGCTCGCTTAGCTTGTTCTTCGCTTGCTGCATCTGCCATTCGAACTCGCGCATAGCCTTCCTCCCCTAAGTATGTGCCGGCGCGTCGTTGGATGATTTCTGAGGCAGCGTAGCACGATTTGCCAAGGCGCTTGCGGCGGGCGGTGCCGCCACTATGTTCTGGCCGAGCATGAGCGATTTGACGGAAACGGAAGAGGTTGGAACGCCGGGCCTGATGGCCTCGGGGGCGGCGGTGATTGCCGATTATTTGACGCGCTTGCCGAATGCGCCGGGGGTTTACCGGATGATGGCCTCCAATGGCGACGTGCTTTACGTCGGTAAGGCGGCCAACCTCAAGAAGCGCGTCGTCGCTTATACGAAGCCTTACGATCAGCCGGCGCGGATTGCGCGGATGATTGCGAATACGGCGTCGATGGAGTTCGTGCAGACGCGTTCCGAGGTTGAGGCGCTGCTGCTTGAGGCGAACCTGATCAAGCGGTTGAAGCCGCGTTATAACGTTCACCTCCGCGACGACAAATCGTTTCCGTTCATCCTGGTGACGGCCGATCACGCGGCGCCGCAGATCATCAAGCATCGCGGGGCGAAGTCGCGGAAGGGCGAGTATTTTGGGCCGTTTGCGTCGGCCTATTCGGTGACGCGGACGTTGAACACGTTGCAGCGGGCCTTCTTGCTGCGTAGCTGCACGGACTCGGTTTACGAGAGCCGGACGCGGCCTTGTCTCTTGCATCAGATCAAGCGCTGCGCGGCGCCGTGTGTGGGGAAGATCCCGCTTGAGGACTATCAGCATCTCGTCGATCAAGCTGTTGGGTTCTTGCGCGGCAAGAGTAACGAGGTGAAGGGCGAACTCAGCCACGAGATGGAGGCGGCGGCCGAAGCGCTCGACTTCGAGAAGGCTGCGCGGTTGCGCGACCGGATACGGGCGCTTGCGCACGTGCAAACGAGCCAAGGGATCAATCCGGATACGATCGACGAGGCCGATCTGTTCGCAGCGCACCAGGACGGCGGACATACGTGCATTCAGGTCTTCTTCTTCCGCTCGGGCCAGAATTGGGGCAACCGCGCGTACTTTCCGAAGCATGATCGCGGGGTCGAGATACCGGAAATCCTCGATAG
>JBJXEH010000101.1:0-5026 GCA_046153995.1 Micropepsaceae bacterium | reverse complement strand
TGGAAGCAGCCCGCCTGGCCGCCATCCTACCCAGCCCGCGCCGCTACCGCGCCAACCCACCCGGCCCCTACATCGCCGACCGCGGTTACACGATAGCCGCCCGCGCGGGGACGATCCGCGCGTATGGTGAGGACCGGTGCATCCGCTAAGCGCGATGACGATTTGTGGAATATAAGTAGATCACTAGAATAAGAACAAACAAAGAACAAGTCTTGACGTGTGAATATAAGTAACTTATTCTCTTAAAAGTGCGTAGCGGTCCCTCCCTTTAAGCAGGAGTCCGCCCGCATGCCCGCCCCACCGGTCGATTTCCATCGCATCAATGCCGTAGCGCTGACGAACCTCGAGCCCATCCTCGCCCGCTGGCTGCCGAACGGGCGGCGGCGCTTTCGCGAGTACACCGCCCGGAACCCGACGCGAAACGACCGCACGGCAGGCTCGTTCCGCATCAACCTCACGACCGGCCGCTGGGCCGACTTCGCGACGGGCGACAAGGGCGGCGACGTGATTTCGCTCGCCGCCTACCTCCACCGGCTCAACCAGCGCGAAGCCGCAAAACACCTCGCAGTCATGTTGAACATCGATCCCCACCAAGGCGAAACCTGGAGACGCCCATGAGCTTGAACCCGTTCGCACCGCTGAAGAATCGCCTTGCCCCCCGTAGCCTCGGCGAAGGGGCGGCGCCGGCAGACTATGTCGCGCCGATCCCCACATGGGGCGTGCCCGGCCATCCGCTGGGCCATCCCGAGTGCGGCGAGATCCGCCGTGTCTACGACTACAACGACGCGAACGGCCGTATGCTGTTCCGCGTCATGCGCTTCGAGGACGAAAAGGGGCAAAAGCACTATCGCCCGCTGACGCTTTGGGACCTGCGTAACGGCCACATGAACTGGAAATGGCAAGCGCCGCCGAGCCCGCGCCCGCTCTACGGCCTCGATGAGCTGGCCAAGCGCGGGCCGAACGCACAGGTGCTGATCGTCGAAGGCGAAAAAGCCGCGAAACACGCGCGCGCATTCATGAAGGCCTATGTCGTGATGACATCGATGGGCGGCGCGAAGGCGGCAGCCCACGCCGACTGGACGGTGCTCGCCGGCCGCAAAGTCACAATCTGGCCCGACGCCGACGAAGCGGGCCGCGGCTACGCGCAAGACGTCGCCGCCTGCCTAGCCAAAGCCGGCGCCAAGGAAGTGCGCATCGTAAAACTCGACCGGAGATTCAAAGACAGCTGGGACCTCGGCGATTGGGGGGACACGAAAGTGGCGCAGCCGGTGCACAACGTCAGCGTCCTCCACCGCATGATCGACGAAGCACCGCTCGCGAAGGGAGCCTCGCCTGGGAGCGCCGGCTTCCAGCCGGCTCTTGCTGACTCTCAACCACAAAAGAGCCGGCTGGAAGCCGGCGCTCCCAGGCCAGCCTCCCTCCCATCGTCCGATCCCTGTACGCCGTCTTCCATTATCCGCACCGGCATCTCCGGCGCCACGCTCCAATTCAAATCTTTCGCGCCGATCAAGTGGATCGTGCCCGACGTCATCGTCGAGGGGCTAACGCTCGTCGCGGGCAAGCCGAAGCTCGGCAAGTCGTGGCTCGCGCTCAACTTAGGGCTCGCCGTCGCCGCCGGCGGCCGCGCGTTCTCAAGCACCACGTGCGAGCAAGGCGACGTGCTGGCGCTGACGCTCGAAGACAACGAACGCCGCCTGCAATCGCGCGTCCGCCAGATGCTGGGCGACGCACACTGGCCCGAAGGCATCACGTTCCACACCGATTGGCCGCGTCTCGACGAAGGCGGCCTTGGCCAAATCGAGGAATGGGTGCAAACGGTGGCCGCGCCCAAGCTCGTCATCATCGACGTGTGGGCAAAGGTGCGCGGCCGCCCCGACGGCAAGAAGACGCTCTACACCGACGATTTCGAGCAGCTGGCCGTGCTGCAGCGCCTCGCCTCGAAACATCGCGTGGGGATCATCGTGATGCACCACGCCTCGAAACGCGAAAACCCCGACGACCCCTTCGATCTCGTCTCCGGCACGACAGGCCTCACCGGCGCCGCGGACAGCATCCTGATCCTAAGAAAAGAAGCCGCCCAACCCGACGCCGTCCTCTACGGAAGAGGCCGCGACCTGCCCGTGTTCGAGAAGGCACTAAGGTTCGACGGCACACGGGGACTGTGGGCAGTGCTCGGCGACGCGGATGAGTATCGCTCAACGGCGTTTGAAACGAAAATTCTCAAGGAACTGGAACGGGCTGACGAGCCGCTGAGCCCGAAGGACATCGCCGCCATTTTAGAAGGCAAAGAGTCGACCGCAAAAGGCACGCTCTACCGCATGGCGAGGGCGGGCAAGGTAATCAACCTGAAGGGTAAGTTCGCCCTCCTACCCACCCATGTGCAGGGTGTGTAACCTGTAACTTTGTAACTCTGTGACTGCGTAACCCCACCACACTCTTACTTCATCCAAAATCACCAGTAGCTAGAGGGGCCCCAGACGAGTGAATGCCGTCCCCACCGGTTACAGAGTTACAAAGTTGCAGGTTACAATGGGTGCAGCTGGATCGATCGGAGCAACGATATGGACGGCCGAACGGTAATACGCTGGGTGCAAATTGGCGGCCCTGTGCTGATGTTCTTTCTGGGATTGGCCGGCATCTCCAGCGGAAACATGTATCTCGTGGGTGTGGGCATCGCCTGCGGCTTTGCAGCCTTCGCGATCGTCATGCTCGTCCCACCCCGCTAACAGGAACGCCTACGCGCGGATCCGTCTCACCCCTTCGCCAGCGGCACGCGCTTCACGTTCGCCTCGATCCCGGCGATTGTGACCTTGGGCAGCCCGAGCGCGCTCTTGCGTTTGCGCCAGGCTGCGTGGAAGCGCTCGACCGTCTCGGCCGCGACATACAGCGTGTGTTTCTGCGGCAGGCGCGCTTTCCGCGCGAACGCTGCGATCTCTTCGCGGTCGACCTCGGCGAACTTCTTCGTGGTGGCGACGTTGAGCGCCAGCTTCTCGTCTTCGAGATAAGCAACCGTCGAGACGAAATCGTAAGCCGGGGCCAACGCCGCGGTGCGCCGGTCCGGGTAGATCAGCGACCAATTCTTCAGATGCATATCGGCATTGCCAATGAGCACGTTGAACACCAACCGCCGCACGAACTCGGCCGCCGCGTCCGACCCCGCCTCAGCCGCGATCACGGCCGCTATGTTGGCGTAACTCGCACGCTTGTATTTGTCGTCCGGATAGACGCCGAACACCTGCGCGAAATCTTCGATGTGCGGCTTCACGCCCTTCGAAAGCCGGTCGAACCGCTTGATCGCGTAAGACGTAGGCTCAAGCCGGCCCATGCCCCGCGGCAGGCCGTCGATCTCGGCGGTTTTCACGAGCTTGAACTCGGGCACATCGATGCCGACATCGCGCGCGAGCGTCATCATCGCGAACTCGTTCTGCGGCACGAGGCGGAACTTCTGCGACGGCAGCTTCACGATCCACGATCCGCCGGTGCCGGTCGCGGGGATCGTGAGCCCGCCGGTCGCCGCCGCGACGGCGGAGAATTTGAGCTGCACGCCGGCAAGCGAAAACCGAAGCGCAGGCTCCTTAAGCCGCCGCTCCCGCGCCGCCTCGCTCGCAGCCGGCGGCAGCGTATCGCCGTCGAGCGGCCTGACGGTAATCGCACCAGGCAGGTCCTGCCCCAACACCCACAGCAGAAAGAACTCACGCTGCGGATGCACGCCAGCGCGCTCCGCCAGATACTTCGCCATCTCGGCCTCCGGCAGCAGATTGGCGAAGAAGGGGAGCAGCCGCCGCTGCGTCGGCCGCGTATCGGTAAGCAGTTCGCCGGTCGCGGCCTTGAACGACAAGCTCAACGTGTCGCGCGCTTCGTTATCGGCATAAGCCTGATCGAACGCAAACAACGACCGGTCCCCGTCGAACCGCGTCAGCGTTCCCACACGCTGCCCATGCAGCAAAACTTCGAGAACGGTCGGATTACTCATCTGCGTCGTCGTCGAGGGAGTAAGCCGGCTTACCTACTGGTTCCGACGACTCTGCAATCGCGGTCTCAAGCCTCAGGCTCTTTAGTTTGCGGACGATCGCACTGACGTGTTCCTCAGCCGAAGTTAACAGCCGCTTCTGCAAAATCTCACGCATCACCTGGGCTGTTGCCTCCTCAAGAATTGGTCCGGCGCTCTCCGGTGCGCCGGTGTGGGCAAGGGCGTCGGCAACGCGGGCGAGTTCGGCAGAGGCCTTGATGCCGGGTTTCATGACCATCAGGCCTGCCACCGCATATTTGAGCGATGTGAGTCTATGCACCACTTCGCGGGAGGGCCACTCGGACGCGGCTGAACGCGACAACCCTTCCACGGCCGGCACCAGCTGTCGCGGCACAAGCGCCACATCCAGGTCGAGAGCGCGCGCAAGCTCGGTCAGACTGGAGACGGTAAGGTCCGCCCCGCCGGTCTCGGCCTTAGATATTTGCGCCTGCGTGAGGCCGGCGCGCTTGGCCACCTCGCGCTGGCTCAAGCCCTTCGCTTCGCGGGCCTGCGCCAAGGCGCGTGCGAGGGAGGAGGGCAGGGACATTAGTGATATACCTAACTATATCGTACAGACGAAATGATACTTAGAATAGTATCAAACTATGAAGAAAATCACATGGATGATATAAAGAAATATGTCAAATACACAAGGCAATACACAGAAAAATATCAAAAGTGGTCGACGAAGCTGGGCTTGCCGTCCGGTTGGCCGTTGCTCTTGGTAAACACATCCTAAACCCTCGCCCGCGCACACTCCCCCCATGCGCCAGCTCCACCACTTCCAGCTTTCCCCGTTCTGCCGGCGCGTGCGTGTTGTCCTCGGCGAAAAGCGGCTCACGTTTGACGGTCACGCTGAACGGCCTTGGGAGCCGCGTGACGAACTGTTTCCGCTCGATCCGGCAAAGCAGCTGCCTGTGCTGATCGAGACCGACGGTGCGAAACTCTCCGATGCGCAGGCGATTTGCGAGTATGTCGAGGAGCTGCATCCCGACCCGCAGCTGATGCCCAAGCGCG
>JBJXEH010000100.1:0-6120 GCA_046153995.1 Micropepsaceae bacterium | reverse complement strand
GCGGCGTCTTGTCGAACGCCTCCCAGCGCAAGAAGTCCGCCTCGATCTCGGAGGCCAACTCCGTAAGCACGCGCTCAAGCCCCATGTGCAGCACAAACCGCATCATGTTCTCGACGCTGAGGAACGGGACCAGCGCAAGGTCTGACGGAGGCGCCATCAGCCGCCCCCAACCCGCGTCGGCCGGTCGAAAACTTTGCGCCCCATCAGGCTCGCGACCAGATCGACCATCAACCGCGCCGTCTGCCCGCGCACGTCCAAGAACGGGTTAAGCTCGGCGAGGTCGAGCGAGGTGACGAGCTTGCTCTCGTGCAAAAACTCCATCACCAGATGCGCCTCGCGAAACGACGCCCCGCCCGGCACGGTCGTGCCGACGCCCGGCGCAATCGACGGGTCCAGAAAATCGACGTCGAGCGAAACGTGCAACAGCCCCTTCGCATGCTCGACCTTCTGCAAAAACTCGCGAAGCGGCGCGATCACGCCGCGCTCGTCCAGCACGCGCATGTCGTTCACCTGAATGCCGCGCCGCTGCAAGGCTTGTGCCTCTCCGCCGTCGACGGAGCGGATGCCGAACAGGCAAATGTTCTGATCCGGGATCGGCGCCGGAAACGGCGGCAGCGCCGCAAACCCCTCGCGCCCCGCCAGATAGGCGACCGGCATCCCGTGATAGTTCCCGCTGCTGCTGGTGGCGGGCGTATGAAAATCCGAATGCGCGTCCAGCCACAACACGAAGAGCGGCCGCCCGATGGTCTTCGCGTGAACCGCAACGCCGGCCACGGTGCCCAGCCCCAGCGCATGATCGCCGCCCAGAAAAATCGGAAACCCCGCCCCCATCGCGCGGCGCGCGACGTCGGTCAAGGCAACGGTCCAGCGATAAGTCTCGAGCTCCGCATGCACCACCCGCGCCGACGCACCCGGCGGCACAAGGGTGGGATCGACGGCCGCATCTCCCCAATCGTCGACGCTATGCCCAAGGTCCTCCAGCATCGTGGCCAACCCCGCCACCCGATAAGCCGCAGGCCCCATCGTGCACCCAGGCACCCGCTGCCCCGACTCCACCGGCGCCCCGACAAGAATGCATTTCTTCGACACGTAAACGGCTCCCGACTTGAGCCCAAACCTAGAGCCCCGCCCTTTATAGTCCATAAACCCCACGACTGGCTGGTTGCGTGAACGCCTCCCATGTTCGTCATCCCATCATATTTCGTCATGGCCGGGCCTGACCCGGCCACCCAGGGCAACAGGCGCTCGCGTCTCAACGCAGCGTTCCAAACGCAACAAATCAGACGGGTCGGCGCAGTCCGCGCCCGCGACCCTGGGTGGCCGGGTCAAGCCCGGCCATGACGAGCTATTTGGAAAGCGCCAACCGCATCACCGGCCGCGTCGGCTTCCGCCGCGCCACCTCCACAAACCCAGCCCGCGCAAACATCGACGCCGCCCCAAACCACATCGACATCGGCGTCGAAGCCTCCGCCTTGTCGATCGGATAAGCCTCCAGCGCCGTCACCTTCTGCTTGCGCGCGTAAGCAATCGCCCCGTCGAGCAACGCCCGCGCGACACCTTGCCCGCGCTCCGCCGCCGGCACGACAAAACAAATCACCGACCACACCGGCGCCTCGTCGACCGCCTTCATCACCCGCGACGTCTCAAGTTTCGCAAACGCCGCGCGCGGCCCGAGCGATACCCACCCGACCGGCACCTTGCCCCGATAAGCAATCAACCCCGGCGGCGGCGCCCCCTTCGCCAACTTCTTCAGCGCCGCCCGCCGATCCTTCGGCATCGCCGCCTGCGCAAACCGGTAATGCACACACCAACACCACTTCGCGACCGAACAACCCTTGGCGTGAAACAACGCCTCGATGTCGTCCCAGTTGGCGAGGGTTAGGGCTTTAATCGAGAGTTTCATTGTCTTGCACCCAGCAGTACGCACCCTATATGCGCTTCAATGATCCTACCGCGACACATGCGCGGCTACGCGAGCGGCCCTATCGTGGCACCGATGGTGGCGGAGTTGAAGAATTGACAACAAACATCGACATCTTGTCCTACGAAAGCACCCACCAATTTGCATACGGTGAGTTCGCAAACGCAGTTCGAAGCCTTCTCAAGAAAGCGATCGATGAAACCAAGGCCGTTCCTCGCCAGCAGTCGACGAAGGCACGTGCGAAATCTGTCACGAGCTTGAGGCAGAAGCTTACGGAACGAGGCATCATCTCTTCAGTTGAAATCGAGAATGAAATCAAAGATCTCGCTGGAGTTCGGCTGATTTTCTACACCGACTCCGACGTAAACGCGTTTCTCCAAACCGGATTGATCCCTACACTTTTCGAAGTGCACTGGGATGAAACGCGCATCCACCATCCAACCGACGAAAATCAGCTTCAGCGATACCAAGGGATTCACTACACCGTGTCCCTGAAGGAGCCTGAACTCAGTCAGCCGAAGTATCAGACCTTCACCGGCATGCGATGCGAGGTTCAAATCCAAACAGTTCTGAACCATGCGTGGGCAGAAATATACCACGACATGATCTACAAACGGCGCGGCAGCAAGGGCTTTGGCACCGCCAAGGTTCAAGCATTGGATCGCCGCATGAAGAGGATCATGGACGACTATCTGCGACCGGCGGGTTACGAGCTTCAAAAGGCGCAGGCTGATCACCGACGGCTTCTGGAAGGTAAAGCGCTGTTTGATCGCGACGCGTTCAATCTCCTCGCGAGCTGCAAGAGCAACAATGAAAGAGACGAAATTCTGACAAGCATCAATGACGATCTCATTCCAAACTTCGATGACTTGTCTGCCGTGTATCCCGACCTGCGCGAAGCGGTGTTGGCCTCAGTAGAGGCCGCCCGCCGCACAGCTACTGTTCCATATGAATTTGCCGGAGGAACCATCGAAGGTCGAACTGTTGGCGATGTGACAGCAACGGCGATCAAGATTTTGGATGGATTGCGCTATGTTAACATTGGGCTGACGCTGAAATCCTGGGTGCAACTCTACCAAGGAACGGACGACGCCGAAATTCACGGCAAGCTAATTCAAGCAACGAAGCGCCTTGCCAAGTTCGATCTTGCCGTATGGAAGAAAGTCGGACCGGGCGTACAGGGGATGCTTGGAGAGGAGCTCGCAGCCGACACTGCAATCCCGCGGGCACTGGCCATGGCTATCGCGGATGAGTTGCTTGGCACCACTTTGGAGGGAACTCAGTTCGCGGCTCGTGCCGCTACCATTAGGACAGCAGCGATACCTGCAATTGAGTCCGTCAAAAGAATCCGTTCTACGGTTCTTGGCGTTCTTGCGCAGAGATTCGATGAGTCATCGTCCGACGAAGAGCGGCGAGGAGCACTCGCGACGATGCGCGAGGCAACCGTTCTGCCCAGCCAAGCAGTATACTCAAACGAACTTTGCCGATTGGTACTTGAAGACACGAAGTTCATCGTAGAATTTTATGCAGCGCGAGCAGAACATTTTTCGCACGAGCTTCTGCAGTACATAGAACATCGCTTGCTGTTCGACTACCGCCGAGCACAAGACTTGGTAGTAGACGTCGAGAACAGATTTGGGTGTCAAGACATTGCTGCGCAGGTTGTGGCTGCAATTCGCTCACTGCGCGACGTAATCAATCGCGACGAAGGTTTCGTTCGTTACAAAACTCTTGTTGGTCACGAGTCTGTTTTTCCGTTCGAATGGGATGATGACGGGATCGACTACCAAAAGAGAAACACCTATCGACTCGAGCAAGTCGAGCGGTACGTAGAATCGATCTCCGAGGACAATAGCGACCAGTGGTACGAGCTTGCGAAGCGTTGCGCCGCCACAAAATCGAATGATGCTGCAACATTTCCCGCGTTCGCAGCTTTCCTGAAGTCATTGTCGCAAACAAAGCCAAAAGTTGCCATCGCGCTCTTCGATCGTGGTGACCCGGACATTGCAACGTTTCTCGCGGCGCATTTGAACGGGCTAGTCATAAGTGGAGCTCCCAACCTCTATTCTGACGTCGTTAGGAAACATCTAGACCAAGCACGCAACCTTGGCAGCATCGTTCGCCATGCACGGTCGCTTGGTGAGAGTGGCGCTGGAACAGTCATTGAAGTACTCGAACGAGCAATTTCCTTGGATGATGCCCTCGTGGTTCGCGCCTGTGTCCCCTACGCAGTGGAGAATTATGCGAAGAGGAAAGCGCTCGCAGAAGAGATATTTGTTCCTGCCCTGCGCTACTTGAACCGTTGCAAGGATCCGCACTGGCTCCACGACACATGGTTCCTCTCGGAGGCGGGCCCTTTCTTTCGAGGGTTATCCGGAGATCAGGCCGACCTTGTTCGGTCCGGCTTAATTTTACTCGATCGCCTAGATAATCACGTGGAGACCATACTGAAGGCTCTCGCGCACCAATATCCTCGCTCAGTATGGCAGTTTCTCAGAGACCGCTTTAAGCGAGAGGGAGATGACTATGAGCCCATACCGTTCAAGTTCTACGACCTAAGGGAAGTTCTCGCGCGCGATGTAGAGTTGGCAGTTTCAGTTATGAAAGCCTGGCATGACGAAGGTGACAACGACCTATTTCAGTTCAGCGGAGGCCGCCTACTTCATGCGGTATTTCCTGAGTTCACGGAAGCACTGGGGATCAAACTTGCCAATGTCGTGACTGATAACCCCTCACGGAATGCCAAATTTGTTGTGAGTGTTCTGAGGAACTACGAGGGTGACACCTTCACGCATCTCGCTATCAAGGAGCTAGTTGAAGGGTTGCCGCAAGATCACCCTCAATTCAATGCGGTTGACAACTTGCTGGAATCCACCGGTGTGGTGTCGGGTGAGTTTGGGTTTGTTGAAGCGTTTCGGGCAAAGAAGACGGAGCTGACCCTATGGCTCGCGGACGACCGAAAGAAGGTGAGAGAGTTTGCCGAGCGCTACCTTGCGAAGATCGATCAGAAGATTGCAGCAGAGCAGAGATCGGCTGACGCATCGGCCCGCTTGCATGAACTCGACTACGAGGACGACGTTGACAAATAAACGCGGGCGGCGACCGATCAGTTTGTCTTTACAATATCGACGGACAAGGTGATCAAGAGCTACCCCCCACTCAACGCGCCAAACACGTGCACCTCCGCCTTCGGCCCCACCTTAGCGCCAATCTCACGCACGCGCTCGCCATCCACGAACACGCGCATGTGCTCGCGAATGCGCCCCTGCTCGTCGATCACCCGGAAGCGGATGCCGGGGAAGCGCGCATCGAGGTCGCTGAGCGCTTGATCGACGGTGCTGCCGCTCGCCGCCGCCGTGGTGGCGCCGCTCGTATAGCTGCGCAGCTGTTGCGGGATGAAGACGGTGACGCTCACAGCCGGCTCACCGCTTCCACCGAATAAATCTCCGGCAGGTGCCGTGCGATCTGTGTGAACCTCCCGCCTTCGTTCGTGCTGGCCCACACTTCGCCGCCGGTGGTGCCCAAGTACAAGCCCACCGCTTTCATCCCGTCCCTGCAAAACGCTTGGCGCTTGACCGTGAACCAGCCCTGTTTCTTCGGGAAGCCTTTGTCTTGCCGCTCCCACGTTTTGCCGGCGTCCCGCGTGCGGTAGGCGGCGGGCTTGCCCTCGGGGCTCGTGCGCGGCCACACGTCGGTGCCGTCCATCGGAAACACCCACGCGGTGTTGTCGTCGCGCGGATGGTCGAGCACCGTGAAGCCGATGTCGCCGACGCTCTTCGGCATCGCGTTGCCGATCCGCTCCCACTTCTCGCCGGGCCGGTCGAGCCGGTAGATGCCGCAATGGTTCTGCTGCCAAAGCCGGTCCGGGTTCGTTGAGGCCAGCGTGATGTAATGCGCGTCCTGCCCGAACTCCGGGTAGGGATCGGGATTGAAATTCGCCTCGACGTTCTTGTTGAGCGGCCGCCACGAGCGCGCGCGATCGCGGCTCTCGAACACGCCGCCCGTCGACGTCGCGATATACATGTGGGCCGCATCGCGCGGGTCGATCAAAATCTGATTGAGCAGCGCCCCGTCCGGCGTGCCGCCGTCCGGCGGACACCACTTCAGATACATCTCGTGCTCGTTGAAGCCGTCAACGCTCTCCCACGAAACGCCATCGTCCGTGCTCACGAACAGCCCCGGCGGCGAGGTGCCCGCCC
>JBJXEH010000099.1:0-9115 GCA_046153995.1 Micropepsaceae bacterium | reverse complement strand
GGTTCGCGCACGCCGTCTTCTGTCGGCACCATCGGATCGCTTTCGCCGCGGCCCGATGTGGAGATCTTGCCGTCCTCGATACCTTCGGTAACGAGCGCACCCTTCACCGCACCCGCACGGCGCTGTGAGAGCTTCTCGTTGTAGGCGGGCGAACCCGACTTGTCGGCGTGGCCGGTGACCGTGATCGTGGCGCTGCCGTATTCCTTCGCGGCCGACGCGGCCTGACGGATCACGTCGAGCGCCTCAGGCGTGAGGTTCGACTTGTTGTGACCGAAGAACACGATGAACTCCTTCGGCGCAGCCGGTGGCGGCGGCGGAGGCGGCGGCGGTGCAACCGGCGGCGGGGGCTCGGCCTTCACACCGAAATTGTAACGCAAGCCGATCGTGGCCGTGTGTTTCTCCACGTCGTCGAAACTAAAGTTGCTCAAACCAGCGCCCGGCAATGTGACGCGTCCATCGAACTCCGGCGAGTTGACCCGCAGGTAGCGGTAGTTGGCGAACAAGTCGACGCGATCGCTGATCGCGAAGTTGAGACCGGCAATACCCTGATAGGCAAACTGCCAATCGCCGTCGTCCAATCCGCCGACAGGAAGGTCGATGTGGAAATTGTCCGCGCCAGCACCGACGCCGAGCGACAAAGAAGCCCAGCGCGCAATCGGAATGTCGTAGAGCACGTTGAGCATCCCCGTCCATTCGGTCAATTCGCCGAGGGCCGGATCGGTGTCGTTCTGCCGGTACCCAGCCTCGATTTCCCAACGCCAGTTGCGGCCGAAATGATGACCGACGGTGAACAGCGCCGCCCAGCCTTGATCGTACGAAGTGTTGATGTTCGTCGAAAGAACGTCCGGTCCCGCTGCGTCGGGGTTGAAGAGGTTGTCGTTCGTGGTGTCTTGCACCCAAACGCCGCCGCCTTCGAGGCCGATGTACCAACCGTTTCTTTCTTGAGCGTTTGCGGGCAAGCCGAACGCAATCGTCGCCACGGCTCCCAAAAGGAGCGTTCTCGTTTTCATCACTCTCACCATCTACCTTGTCAGTCGCGAGGGGCCAGAAGGCGCTTTGGGTGACGGTATTCCGCCTTGGGGGAGCGCCCGGGATATGAACGGCAATGTAACGCTTGAGACACCTTCCCTATGTCACGCGAGGGACACAGCAAAGGCCCAACCGGCATTCCCGCGATGAATTTTCTTGAGCTTCTGCGCGGGCTGGTGGTGGTTTTCAACCGATGATTGCTTGTGGACATTCTACGTGCATTGGACCTGCCAGTACACGCAAGGAATTCATGCCCATCCGTGCCCAGACCGATTCCCTCAAATCCGCAGATTCCAAGCCAATTCTAACGCGATTTTAATGTGTCCCCAAATCTCATGACAAGCACCCCTGTCGAACGATTCTTCCAAGCCGCAACCGCCCGCATCGCCTATGCCGAATGGGGCAGGGGAGGGCAGCCCGTCGTCTTCCTGATACACGCAACCGGCTTCCACGGCCGCTGCTGGGACGAGGCCGTGCGCGCGCTTCCGTCGGGCTTGAACGTCGTCGCGGTCGACCTGCGCGGTCACGGCCGGAGCCAAAAAACCGGCCCGATCACGAACTGGGCCGAACCCGCACGCGACATCGCCGAAATCGTGGAGCACCTGAACCTCGACGGCGCCATCGGCGCGGGCCACTCGATGGGCGGCCACATCCTGGTGCAGATCGCAGCCGCCAACCCCCGCGCGTTCAGGCGCTTGGTGCTTATCGACCCGGTGATCATGGCACCTGAGATGTACAGCGGCGCGCCGTTCTGGCCGCCCGGCACCGAACACCCCGTCGCCCGCCGCCGTAACAGCTGGGCCTCGTGGCAGGAAATGTTCGACGCCTTCAAGAACCGCAACCCGTATTCGTTGTGGGTCCCAAAAGTGCTCGAAGACTACTGCCGCTATGGCGTGCAGCCGGCGAACGGCGGCGGCTTCGAACTAGCCTGCCCGCCGGCGGTGGAAGCCTCGATCTACATGGGCTCACTCGGCACAGACATCTACGACGCCGTGCGCAAGGTCACGGCACCGGTCACGATCCTGCGCGCGAAAGAACGAGCCCCCGGCCCCCGCGACCAACTCGACTTCTCGGCGTCGCCGACGTGGCCGAAGCTCTCGGGCGTGTTCGCGAACGCAAGCGACGTGCACCTGCCGGAGCTAACCCACTTCATCCCAATGCAAGACCCAGCCCTGGTCGCGCGCTACATCGCCGGTAGAGATTGAACCACGAACAGCACGAAAAACACGAAGCTTCGTGCGCGCCTCCGAAGAAAGACGTCTTACGCGAAGCCGCGAAAACGCGAAAAGAAAACGCGAAGAGAACCCTCACTTCGCACGCCGCAGGTGCGCAAGCGATACTGTCAAAAGCGCTTCGCGCTGGCAGAGAGTCTCCAAATTTTCGCGTACTTATCTTCGCGCCTTCGCGGCTTCGCGTGAGACACTTTCTTCCCGTGCCGCACACACAGCGTCTCCGGTTGGCCTGAGTGCTTTGTGTTATTCGTGCAGTTCGTGGTTCAATCAACTATGAGCTACGACCTCCAGTTCTTCACACCGCGCCCCGGCGTAGATGTGCGTGACATCGTCGAAACCGATGACGGTCCCGCGCGTGGCAAGCGCAACCCAACCATCGAGGCCAAGAAACGCAAGCTCGCCGACGCGCTCCTTGCGCACGACGCGCGGCTTGAGCTGCTCGAACCCGACTTCAACATGGTCGCAAGGCTCCACAAGATGCGCGTGGAGGAAGCCTACGAACGCATCCGCCACCTCGAACTGGCCGACATGACGAAAGAATCGAGCGGCATCCAAATCATCCTCTTCGACGACAGCGCCTCGCTCACCATCCCCTACTGGCACAACGGCGACGCCGCGCGCCGTGTGCTGCAAGACGCCTGGGGCATGATCGAAATCATCTGCCGCGACACCGGCTACGAGGTGTTCGACCCCCAACTCGACCGCGTGATCGACGTTAACGCCTTCGAAGACGTGCTCCGCTCCTACGCCGGCACTACGCAACGTATGGAAGCGTTGATCGGGCGCGTGGCCAAGAAACCGTGGTGGAAGTTCTGGTGAGCCCACGTTAACGCGTCCATACGAACCGTCGCGTCGTTGCAAATACCTCACGCCGCTCGCTTACGTTGAATGCATCCCCAATCTGCGTAAACGAATCAGTTATCTTTCGAATCATGATCACGTCGTTCAGCCGCTTGTTTCGGCAGATTTTTGGGGGATCGCAGGCGCAACCGGCAACGGAGGCGCTGTCGCGTGACATTGGGGCGGATGCAGAGGCTCGCGTAGCGGCCGAACACCGCGAAAGCTTAAAGCGCGCGATGGAGGCGGCGTTCTCGACGCCCACCGCAGCGCCGGAGGAGCCGCACGAAGAGGCGCCGCCACCGGTCCTCGAGCTGCAAGCCGCAGCCGAAGAAGTGGCCGCCGAAATCGTGGCGGACGAACCGGAGCTTGAGACCGTCGAAGAGGTGGCAGAGCCGGCGGCGTTCGTCGCGCAAGCCCCGCTCGTCACCGAGCACCCGCCCGCGATCGAACTCGCCGAGGTGGAGGAGCAACGCGAGCACGACATCGAAATCCTGCAATGGGACATCACGAAGTTCGCCGAAGAGCCCACGGAACCCGAAGTGCCTGTCATCGAAGAACTAGCCGCAAGCGCGGACACTCAGATCGAGGCCGAAGAAGAAGCCTTGAGCGAACCCGTGATGGAAGAGGAAACGCCTGAACCCGAAGCCGCGATCGAAGAACCGGTCGCGGAAGATGCCGTCGCTGCCGCGCCGAAAGCCAAGCGCGCCAAGAAAGCGAAAGCGCCTGCAAAGAAGAAAACCACAACCAAGAAGAAAGCCGCACCGAAAAAATCGGCCGACTTGGCCGAAGACGCCGTCTGGCTCTCCGACGCCGTAGCCTTCAGCCTCAAGGGCGAATGGGCGACCACATGGACGCCGCCCGAAGACGCAAGCGGCGCCGAACGCCTGGAAGTCTTCCGCGAGAAGGCAGCCGCGGGCGACCTCACCGTCTGGGGCAAACCCGAAGGCGGCGACGCCTGGGAACTGGTGAAGCCCGCCTACTGGAAAACCGCCTTCGTCGAACCCCTCTCATTCCTCATGGGCCGCGAAAACGTCGTGACCGAACCGAACGGCAGCAAAGCCAAGAAGCCGGTCAAATACACGGCCCTGAAAGTAGCCCAAACCGAAGTCGAAACCCTCTGGCCACCGGCCACAACCGAAACCGTCCGCGACGCGGCGTAAATTAAGGTCGTCATGGCCGGGCTTGACCCGGCCACCCAGGGCAACGAGCACAGACGCCTCACGTTCGTGAGCGTGACCCTGGGTGGCCGGGTCGCGCTTCGCTTGCCCGGCCATGACGAGAATTTTTGTATTCTCACGGACAGCGAAAACGCATCACAATGTCACGCAGCTCAATTGGCACACGCAGCGCACCGCAAAAATAGTTCCGTGTGCTGAGGAATTGGGCAGCCGCGCGCTGCCGGAGTCCGGCATCGCTGCAATCGCCTCTGCTCACCGCAAATCGCTGCGCATTTCTACTTGAGCTGCGCATTCCTCAACCACCGGACTCTTGCGGAACGTCAGCACCGCACACCCGCAGCTACGAATCACGCAACCGCAATTGCACGCACGGCTGCACGTACACGAACACGCTGCGCACGCGCTTTGCCGTAAGCGATAGCCCTCACGCGGCACGCGCGTAACGGCAATCCGAAGCGCACCCGTAAACTTTTGACAACGACAAACGATTCGTGGGGCGGCGGACAAAGGCCGGAACAGGCCACGCCCTTGAGCCGCAACGAACAAAAGTAGTGCTGGGGTGTCTGAAATGAATACGAAGCGCGCGTTTATCGCGTCGATGTTGTCGCTTGCCTGCGCCTTACCCGCCGCCGCCACCGAAGGCTGGTACGTCAGCGTCGAAGGCGGCGGCAGTTGGGTGAAAGAGTGGGAGCAGCTGCGCACGCTCCAAACCTATTGCGGCCCTGAGTTCAAAGAAGCGCTCGCCGAATTCGACACCGGCTGGGCAGCCTTCGGCGCTGGCGGCTTCGGCATCGCGGGCTGGCGCTTCGAAATCGAAGGCGGCTACCGCCAGAACGACCTCACGGACTACATCATCAAATGGCGGGGCCCGAAAGTGGACGGGGAGGGCGAAGTCACCGAAATCTCCGCCATGATCAACGTCCTCTACGACGTGCCGCTGTTCGACCGCTTCTCGCTCACCATCGGCCTCGGCGCCGGTGCCGACTACGCGAGCGTGAGCATGAACACGAACTGGGGCCCGGTCGACGAAAGCGACTGGCGCTTCGCGTATCAAGGCATCGCGGGCTTGAACTACGCGCTGACCGAACTCACCGTCCTGTTCGTGAACTACCGCTTCGCGAACGTGCGCGACATCAACCTGGAACCGGCAGCAAACTATTCGATCGACGGCGGCGACTTCGAAAAGCAAACCGCAACCGCAGGCGTGCGCTTCGCACTCGCCGGTCCCGCAGCCGCAGCGCCGCCACCACCGCCCGCAACGCCCCAACCCGTACCGCTGGAACGCGAATTCATCGTCTTCTTCGGCTTCAACCGCGCCGACCTGAGCGCACAAGCCTTAGGGACAATCCGCAAAGCAGTCGGCTCGGTCCGCGACTCAGGCTCCGCCGCCATCCGCGTCATCGGCCACGCCGACCGCGCAGGCTCGATCTCCTACAACAAAGCGCTCTCGGTCCGCCGCGCGCAGTCCGTGAAGAAGGCGTTGATCGGCGAAGGCATCGCCTCGAACTCAATCTCCGTCTCAGGCCGAGGCGAAACCGAACCCGCGGTACAAACAGCCGACGGCGTGAGAGAACCGCAGAACAGACGGGTGCACATCTCATTTTGATGCGCCTCACCGCGTACACTGTCCCTCATCCGTCTCGCGCTACGCGCTCGCCACCTTCTCCCGTTTCGCAACGGGAGAAGGGTAATTCAATTATCAAATACAAAGGGTTTGTTGCCCTTCTCCTGCCGAATGGCGGGAGAAGGTGGCGAGCGGCGTAGCCGCGAGACGGATGAGGGACAGTGTAAGAGTAAAGCCACTCAAGGCGTCGGCGGAACCGCCGGTGTCTCAACCGGAGCAGCAGCCGCCACCACCGGCAAATCGCTCGAGAACATATCCGTCAGCACCACCCACTTGCCCGCGCGCTTCGTCCAGGTGACAACCGACTTGCCCGTATCCGTCTGCCCGTTGACAGTCATCGAATAGGTCCCGACCTCGACCGCAAACTCGCCGCTCTTGGCGAACACGAACTTCTCCGTGTCGAACGTCAGTGCCAAGCCGGGCAGCGCGAAGATCCCGTCCCAAGCCTTCCCGATCGCCTCGCGACCCACGGCCTTCGGCGCGTTCGGCGGCAGAACCTGCGCATCCTCCGCATGCAGTGCGACGATCGCTTTCCCGTCCTTGGCGACAATCGCCGCCAGCCAAGCCTTGTTCGCCGCACGGATAGCAGCCTCATCCGCCTCCGTCGAAGGCGCGCAGGCACTAAGTGCGGCAGCGGCGCTCGCAAAAATCAAAACGGCGGCGATCGAGTTCGATTTCATAAGCGATGATCCTCCGGAAGGACCTTCGCCTTACACCGTTCCCGGCCACCGGAGCGACGGCAAAATTGCCTCAGGCAAACGGCCCGAAAGACCCCGCGCGAAGGCGGCGCACGAGCGTGCGCACCGAGGCCCAACGCTGTGCCCCGCGAAAACAGCAAGCGTTCACAAGCATGATCGTACGCTCATGCGCCTCAATTTCGGCAAACGCGCCATAGTCCTGAATGAGAGCCAGGGCCAGCCGCATCTGCTTCTTCTCTGGCCGGATGATGCTGTCGCCTTCCGGATTGCTCCACGCGAGCCGGGGAAACGGAGCAAGGTCGAAACCCGCGCCGTCTCGCGTGCGCGTCTCAAGGTTGCTTCGCATCTGAAATCATCCGGTAGATGAGCGGCACCGAAAACGTCCATGCGAGGACCAACAGCGTTGCGACGACGGGGTGCCAAACGCCGAGCCCATGCTCAAAGACGTCGCCGAACGAGTAGACCCATACGAGAAAAGACGTGGCCGCCAGTGAGATCGCGGGCCATTCCGGCGGTATCTTTTCCTTCTCGTCGGATGTCGCCCAACGGCGGAAAGCGATCAGCGCAACGAAACAAAGCACGGTCCAAACCATCCAGAACATCGGTTCGGCGCCGGCATCCGGCGGCCTGGCGTCACCGCGGAAGTAACCCTCGATCGCATTCTTGCCGCCGAGATAAAGGCCGACGATCTCGCTCGGGATCAATTTGACCAGCGCCTCTTGATAACCTTTCTCCGGCGCCGGAAGGTCGGCTGCCTCACCGGCCGGCCTGAACGAAGCTAAGCGAAGAAAGGGTTGCATCGCCGGTGCCGTGCGTTAGCTGTGCATGGCGCGCGGCTTGCGCATGGCGCGCGCAGGCTTGCTGCCTGCGACCTTGGGCGAGCCTTTGGTGTTGCGCCGTTGACTTCCGGAGCGCGCGGCCGCGTTCGCAAGCGCGGGTTGCCCATGCGGCCGCGCAAGCTTCACCGCCGCATCCGCATTCACGCACCCGAAGCCAAAGTAGCGCGAGTGGCCGTTGGCGTCGTAGTCGGTCTTCTTTCCGATCTTGCGCGCCGAGCGTTGCAGGATGCTCTTCACCTCGCGCGCGCTGAGGCCGGGCGCAACCGAAAGGACAAGCGCCGCAACCCCTGCGACCAGCGGACAAGCGCTCGACGTCCCACCGAAGTCGTCGGTATAGTCGCCGGTCGCGTAGCCGCGCATGCTGCCGGTCGGATCGGTCACGTCCGAGGTTATGATGCCAACGCCGCCCGCGCCGTTCGACGGCGCACACACCGAAATCTCTGTCCCGAAATTGGAGTAGTGCGAGCGCTTATCGACGCTGTTGCTGGCGGCGACTGCCACAACGTCGGGATGGATGGCAAAGCCCGACACGGTGCCGTTGTTCGGATCGTTTATGTCGCTCTTTTCGTTGCCAGCGGCGAACACGACGACGCAGCCGAGCCCGCCGCGCCCCTCGCGTGCACACTTGGCGACGGCGTCCTGCGCACGCGTCGACAGCGGAAAGTTGGGATCGAGTGCTCCCCAGCTACAGCTGACGACCCAAGCCCCCTTCGCGGTGACGTATTCGAACCAGTTCTCGATCTCGCGGTCGGCCAAGTTGAAGCCCCAACGCACCGGCATCAGCGTGCACCCTGGCGCCGCCCCCACCACACGCCCGCCGCCCAGCGACGCTGTCGCGACACCCGCGCACGCCGTGCCGTGCCAATCGCCGTCATCGGGACGCGGGTCGGTGCTCGCGCGTTTGAAGTCCCAAGGATGCACGGTCTTGCCCTGACGCTTGAAGTCGGGGTGATCCAGGTCGAACCCGTCGTCGATGACCGCGATGACGACGCGGTCGAGGCCGGTCGTACCTCCCGACCCCCAAGCGTCGATCACGCGCGCATCGGCTCCTTTCAGCAGCATCGACGACGTGCCCAGATGAAACCCCGTGTTGCGCAAATGCCATTGATCCGCCATCAGCGTGTCTTCGACATCGAGCCTGCGCGCCTTCACCGCAGCTTTCGTCGCAAGATCCGGCTCTGCGATGTCGACGCAAGACTCTTGCTGCAGTGCTGCCGCGACTTTGACCGGGTTCGAAGACTCCGTTGTCACGCTGACGATTAGCGCGTCCTCGCCCCGCGCCTCGCGCAACATCAAGCCGTGCTTCTCCATCAGCTTCTGCTTGACGGCGGGCTTCGTGCCCTTCTTGAATTTGATGTAGACCTCGCCTGTGGGCACGTACATCGCCTCGCCCTTGCCGCGATGGAACACGTGCGTGCCGACCGACACTTCCTTGTCGGCGCGAATAACGTCCAGTGTGCGGTCCGCATCGACCGAATGATCGTCCACCGACACGATCTCGAAACCTCCCAGCGTGCCGGCGCGGCTCCACGCACGCGTACCGAATGCGCTGCGCACCGCAGCCGCCGTGCTCTCTTTGCGGCCGCGCCTGCCGCGCACGCCGATGAACTTGTCGCTCTGCTCGAGCGTCAACGGCTTGCCGCCGTACTTAAACGTGAATGATTTGCGTGCCATA
>JBJXEH010000098.1:0-12719 GCA_046153995.1 Micropepsaceae bacterium | reverse complement strand
CAGCCGCTCGTCCGCCCACCACAAGGCGCCGGACGGATCGGCAGTCAGCGAAACCCCGGCAACGTCGAACTGCAAGCGACTCTCCCGAACCAACGAGCACAGACCGTACTCAAAAAAATCGCCCCCGAACAATCGGGGGCGATCCAAACGCTTGCGAGAACGGCGAGAGCCTACTTGCGCGGGCCGGTAACTTGCGCGGTCTTCTGGTCTGCAACCACGCAACGCCACGCGAGTTTGCCCGTGCGAGCGTCGCGCGTTTCGCGCAGCACCTTGCCGTCTTTGCAGGCCGGAACTTTCCAGCTGCTGCCGCCGAGCAGGATGCCGAAGCCTTCCGCAGCCTGAACCGGCGCGGCAACGGCGATTGCGGCAACCGCCGCAGCAAAGAAAATCGTTTACATCGGGAGTACCTCAATTGGGGGGCGTCTAAGGTTTGCGTGCGCGAGGTGCGGCACGCATGGGCGAGCGTCAAGTGACGCGATTGTCAGACAAAGCCGCGCAACCGCCGATCCGTGAGCTACTACAACGGCTTAACCAACCTGCGCCGCATCGGCACAGGCCGCCACGGCGTTGTGGAAATCGCACGGCGCCCGCCTGACAATTTGTCAGTTTAGGCAGATGTGCTATGGTCACGACACCGCCCTTCCCGAAGGAAACACCCGCATGGCCGAGCACTTCGACGTCCTCATCATCGGCGCCGGCATTTCCGGCATCGACGCCGGCTACCACCTGAACAAATTCGCCCCGCAGAAGAGCTACGTCATCCTCGAAAACCGCGAGCGCATCGGCGGCACGTGGGACCTGTTCCGCTACCCCGGCATCCGCTCGGACTCCGACATGCTGACCATGGGCTACGGCTTCAAGCCATGGACGCACGACAGCACGATCTCGCCCGGCGACAAGATCCGCAACTACGTCACCGAAACCGCCAGCGAAAACGGCATCGACAAACACATCCGCTTCCGCCACGGCGTAAAACGCGCGAGCTGGGACTCGACGACCGCCCGCTGGACCGTCGAAGCGGCGAAGCGCGACGCAAACGGCCGCGAAGAACCCGTCACGTTCACCGCGAATTTTCTGTTCTCCTGCGCCGGGTACTACCGCTACAGCGAAGGCTACACGCCCGAATTCCCCGGCCGCGAAGACTTCAAAGGTGAAGTCATCCACCCGCAGCACTGGCCGGAGAACCTGAACTACGCCGGCAAGCGCGTCGTCGTCATCGGCTCCGGCGCGACTGCGGTGACACTAATCCCGAACATGGCCAAGACCGCGGGCCACGTGACGATGCTTCAACGCTCGCCCACGTACTACGTGTCCAGGCCTGAGAAAGACGCGACCGCAAACTTCCTGCGCAAGATCATGCCCGCAAGCTGGGCCTACATGATCCCGCGCTGGCGCAACATCGTGCTGCAACGCTTCTTCTTCAACCGCGCGCGCACGCGGCCGGACAAGATCAAAGAGATGCTGCTCAAGGGCGTGACCGATCTGCTGCCGAAAGACTACGACGTGAAGACCCACTTCACGCCGAGCTACAATCCCTGGGACCAGCGCCTCTGCCTCGTCCCCGACGCGGACCTGTTCAACGCGATCAAACAAGACCACGTCGACGTCGTGACCGACCACATCGACACGTTCACAGCAGACGGCATCAAACTGAAGTCGGGCAAAGACCTGAAAGCCGACATCATCGTGACCGCAACCGGCCTGCACGTGCAACTCTTGGGCGGCATCGCGCTCACCGTCGACGGCGCACCGGTCGAGGTCGGCAAAACCTTCACCTACAAAGGCATGATGTTCTCAAACGTCCCCAACCTCGCCAGCGTCTTCGGCTACACGAACGCCAGCTGGACGCTACGCGCCGACCTAGTGTGCGAATGGGTCACGCGCTTGCTCAACGCGATGGACGCAAAAGGCGCGCAGATCGCAACCCCGCGCCTAACCGACCCAAACATGAAAGCCGACCCGATGCTGGATTTCTCAAGCGGCTACGTCCAACGCGCAATCGCGGCCACGCCAAAGCAAGGCCCAACCTTCCCCTGGCGCCAAAACCAAAACTACTTCACCGACCTAAAAGAAATGCGCAAAGCCCCAATCGAAGACGGCACGCTGGAGTTCACGAAAGCAGGAGCGGTGGCAAAACCTGCGTTGGCAAGGGCCGCGGAATAACCCCACTATAGGTGTCGGAGCCGTCGAGAACTATGCGCCGCCAAGCCGACACAGAAAAGTGGACGACCTTTCTCCGAACAGCCGGTCTTGATTCCGATCTCGCAAAGAGCTGGGCCTCCTTCGCGCGGCCCAACATTCGCCTCCTCGTAGAGGATGAACTGGCTGAAGACACCGCGCCGCCCGGCGCAACGAAGTTCGGCGGCTCGCCGGACCTTCCCGTTGGCACGGCATGGCCCGCGCGTCCCGCTTACGCCTACGCAAAGGGCCGAAGAACGGACGTCAACGATCCGGTCTGGAGTTCCGCGCCGCTCACCTTCATCGCCCAAGTCAATCTGGCCGACATCGCGCGTCTCGGCAGCGACCTGCCGTTACCCACCGAAGGCCTGCTCGCGTTCTTCTACGACGCGGCAACCCAACCATGGGGCTTCGATCCAGCCGACGGTGTCGGAACCTGCATTCTCTACACACCCGCTGGCACCTCGACGGAACGGCTCATGCCGCCTGGCGACGGGCCCGCACGCACGCTTGTCGCTACACTCGAACCCGGCGAAAGTTTGCCTGATTGGGCTTGGCTCACCGATCGCATCGGACGCACGCACCAAGACATCGTCGGCGAGCTCGAGAAACTCAACGACACCGCGTATGCCGAAATGGCTTACGCGGAGCACGCCTTCGGCGGCTGGCCCGCTATCATCCAAAATCCACTTGAACTCGAATGCCAGCTCGCGAGCCACGGCATCTACGTCGGCGGCCCCCAAGGCTATCAGAACGAACAGGCTGAGGCGCTAATCCCAGGTGCCACCGACTGGCGCCTGATGCTGCAAATCGATTCATCGGATGCGCTCGGCTGGACGTGGGGCGACGTCGGGCGCCTCTATTTCATGTGTCGCAATCAAGACATCGCGACCCACAGCTTCGATCGCGCCTGGACAATCCTCCAGTGCACCTAAAACAGAACGCGCTTAGAACCAGCGACCGCGGCCGTACAAACCGCCGCCACCGACAACAAGAACGATAAGAACGATGATGAGTAGGGTCGTGAGATCCATTCGCTTCTCCAATGCGTGCTGGCCGGCAACCGTCCCGTTCTTGCGCCGCGCGTGAGGCACGCCCACGTTAAGTAAACGTTGACGCTGGTCATTGGTTGCACGCGAGACGAACTGCCCCGCCGCCCCTGAACTCGGCCCCCACTCGCACCTGCAACATCGCAAAATTCACCCTGCACGTGGCGGTTGAGTGACTCTGTTTCGCGCTAGCATCCTCGCCTTCGTGCAAGGAGGGTAGCCATGCGCGGACTGACATTTTCTCTCGCTGCGATGGTCGCGGCGATTATGCTGACACTGACGCTCAACACAGCGCCCGCATCCGCCGACGACGGCGCGCGCGCGTTCACGCAAACGCTGATCGACAAAGGCTTTGGCATCTTGCGCGACACGCGCATGGGCAAATCCGAACGCGTGGCGGGCTTCAACGCTTTCATCGTCGGCCACATGGACGCGCGCAAGACCGCGCTGTTCACGCTGGGCAACTATCGCCGCGGCGCGCCCGACGGCGTGGTGGAGCCGTTCGTCGAAGCCTTCACGCAATACTCGACCGCGATCTACGGCACGCACCTGGTCGATTACGCGGCGTCCACGTTGCGGGTGACCGGCGACATCGCGAACAAGCCGGGCGACGTCACCGTGATGACGCTGGCCGAAGGCGGCACGTTGCGCGAACCGCTGCGCATCGCCTTCCGTCTGGCGGCTGAGGGCGGCACGTTCAAGATCGTCGACGTGCAAGTCTCGGGGATTTGGCTGTCGGTGGAACAGCGCGATCAGTTCGCGTCCGTTCTGTCGCAGAACCGCGGCGACATCGCCTCGCTTACCAACTCGCTTAGGGACCGCGCCTCGCGCCTGCGCTCCGGCGGCTAGGCTAAACTCAAACCGCGGCCGCGGCTTCTTTCATGATCGCCGCGATCGCGTCCTCGCCGTCGGGCGAGTGGATCCAGCTTTCGGCGGACGCTTGGCTGTCGAACTGCAGCGCCACCCGGTGCGGCCGCACGCGGTCCGGCACGGGGACAAGTACCTCGAACGTGCCTTCGAAACGCACGTCCTTGGTAAGCTGGGCGAAGGGCGGGTTCAGCCCCTTTTTCTTCTTCATGTGAATTGGCTCATATCGCTGTTGAGCGGCCTGGTACCCGGTCACGCCCCAAAGCGCAAACCCGCGCAAAGCCCCAGGGACTCAGCGCCGCACCATCAACCCGCCTAACCACGCACAAGGCAACGCCGAGGCCGCAAGCGCGATCGGATACCACGCCGGCCCAACGTTCAGAGGGATCATCATGTAGGCGCCAAGCGACGCCAGCGCAGTCCCAATCCCACCCAGCACCAACGCATGTGCCATTGGCGCCCGCGGCGCGAGCCAAGCCGTCAGCGCACACCCCAACACCGAGAACGCACACCGGTACCCAAGCGCAAGAGCATTCTGCGCCGGATCGAACATCGGCTGGCCCTCCGGCGGCAAAACCCCCTGCGCATGCAACACCGCATCCGTGCCGATATGGGTTGCAAAGATGAAAACAAGCCCCGCGAAGACGGCGAGAATACTCCGAAAGAAAATCAACGCGTTTCCTCCCCACAGTTGGTCGCGATAGCCAGGTAGCAGGCATCAAACCGCATCAGCATAAACGGCAAGACATCCTTTGAAACCATTCTACCGATCTGACAAGACTAACGCGTGCGGATCGTCCTCGACACCAACGTCATCATCGCAGCAATGCGCTCGCCGCGTGGCGCATCGGCTGAGCTGCTGCAGTTTGCTTTGCAGAAGCGCGTCACCTTGGTCGGCGGGCTCACTCTCGCGCTCGAATATCTCGACGTTTGCGCACGTGCCGAAAGCCGCGAGGGCACGGACATTACGGAAGCCGATGCGGTTCGCTTTGCGAACCAAGTTATTGTGCAACTCACCGCCACCGAGATTCGCTTTAGATGGCGTCCAACCACGCCCGATCCGGGTGATGAACACGTGGTCGAAACTGCGCTAAACGGCGGAGCTGCCGCGATTGTTACGTTTAACAAGCGCGATCTCGCCAACGCCGCAGCCCAGTTCGGTTTGCAGGTGCTAACCCCGGCTGATACTCTGCGAAAGTTGGAGAGTTGATATGGGCGAACTGAAGCTCAACATCCCCGAAGACCTGCGCGAAGCGCTCGCGGCCGAGGCGGCAAGCGAAGGCGTAAGCCTTGACACGCTTACGACCCAAGCGATCGAAGCCTACCTTGAGGTTCTAAAGACGCGCCGCTTCTTTGCCGAACGGGCAGCAAACGCTGATCCAGAGTGGCTCAAGCGCTTTCTGGACCGTGAAGGCGGCGAACCACCGCGTCCCGGCGATGAACTCCCCGAAGGCTACCGGCGCAAGGGCTGAGCAGTCGAATTAGCTGCCTACCGCCGCACTTCGCGAAAACTCACCAGCCGCCCGCGCACCTCGTCCCACAGCGCCAGCCGCACGCAGGAAAAGCTCTGCCACAGCGTGAGCCTGCCCATGTCGCGCAGCTCCGGATGATCGCGCAGCACGCGCTGCAGCCGGTAGAACGGAATGCGGCTTGAAAGATGATGCACATGATGCACGCCGATATTCGCCGTGAACCACCGCAGCACCGCCGGCAGGTCGTAATGCGAAGACCCTTTCAATGCCGACTGCTGCAGGTCCCAGTTATCGGCGCCGGCCCACACCGTGTCCTCGAACTGGTGCTGCACGAAGAACAGCCACACACCGATGGATGACGCGAGCAGAATGATCGGAATCTCGATCATCAAAAACTCGCTCCACCCGACGAGATACATCATCCCCACAACGACAGCCGCGATGACCAGATTGTTTCCCATCGCCGAAAACCAAGGCCGCCAGCCGCCGTCCATCAGCCCGACCGGCAACCGGTTCGACAGGAAAAACACGAACGCGGGCCCGATCAGAAACAACGTGATCGGATGGCGATACGCGCGATAGCGCAACCGCTCATACCACGGTGAGGCCTTGTACTCCGCCACCGTCATCGTCTCGATATCGCCGAGACCGCGGCGGTCCAGATTGCCCGACGTCGCGTGATGCATGTTGTGCGTCTTGCGCCACACGCCGAACGGCGTCAGCGTCAGCACACCGCAAAGTCGGCCGACCCAATCGTTGAGCGCCCGGTTCTTGAAAAACGCACCATGCCCGCAATCGTGCAGGATCAAAAAGATGCGAACCAGAAACCCGGCAGCGGGGATCGCAAGCGGCAGCGCCAGCCAATAGCTGAACCCCATCAAGACCCACATCGCCGCCCACAGCGCGATGAACGGCACAACGCTAAGCGCGATCTCGACAAACGACCGCGGCGTCGACGGATCGCGATAGGGGATCAAAAGCTGCGCCCAAGCCCGGGCATCGCGCGGCGTGTGAGTAGCCGTAGGCACGTCAACTGAAGGAACGGACAAGGCAAACCCCGAAAATCAGCAGCCACGACCCTTGCCAGGATTCGCTTAAGTCGCCTAGTTCGCGAATGCGTCAGTGCAAACAAAATCGACATAGGCTCCTGGCACCCGAGTCTAACCCCGCCGCAAGAGCGCACTTCCCTGGGACCGCGGGCGGCCTCGCCCGCCCTTACAGACTTTCAGCTACAGAAAAGAGCGGGCGGGGCCGCCCGCGGTCCCAGGGCACCTGCGCCATTCGGTCCGCGTCGGATCGCGTAATCGCCAAATCGCTGGCCCTTATATACAAAGAATCCAAAAGCCGGAGCTTGCCACCCCATGCCGCCCAGACATGTCGCAGACGCATACCAGACGGATTCCAGACGGATGTTTCCGCAGAAACCCGCCGTGCAGACGCATCAGACGGATTCGATTTTCGCATCTCGCAGGTCAGCTAACGGATGTGGGCGCGGAGATAACGGATATCTAACGGATTGCTAACGCATGAAACCGCAGAAACCAGCCGTTCTAACGCATATAACGCATATGATTTTCGCGTTTTCGCCCTACGGAAGCGCAATAGCCAAGGAATAACATGAGCTTGCCCATCGAAGCTGTCTTGCCCGAGTTGACGCGCACGCTGAGCGCCGCCCGCGCAGCCGTGCTCGAAGCGCCGACCGGCGCCGGCAAGACGACGCTGGTACCGCTCGCGCTGATCCGCGAAACGTGGGCTGAAGGCAAAAAGATCATCATGCTGGAACCGCGCCGCGTCGCCGCCCGCGCAGCAGCCGCCCGCATGGCGGACCTACTCGGCGAGAAGGTGGGCGAAACCGTCGGCTACCGCGTCCGCCTCGACGCTAAGGTGAGCGCCAAGACGCGCGTCGAGGTCGTGACCGAAGGCCTGCTCACCCGCCGCCTGCAAAGCGACCCGGAACTGAAGGGCGTGGCGGCGGTTATCTTCGACGAATTCCACGAGCGCAGCCTGAACGCAGATTTGGGCCTCGCCCTCACGCTCGAAACCCAAGCCGCGCTGAACGAAGAGCTGAAAATCCTCGTCATGTCGGCGACGCTCGATGGAGCACGCGTCGCAAAGCTACTTGGAGACGCGCCGATCGTGCGCAGCGAAGGCCGCCTCCACCCGATCGACACGCGCTATACGCCGCCGACCGCGAACGCGCGCATCGAACAGGCGACCGCAAACGTCACCCTGCGCGCGCTCGACGAAACGGATGGCGGCTTGCTCGTGTTCCTCCCCGGCGAAGGCGAAATCCGCACCGTCGCCCGCTTGCTTGAAGCGGAAGAACTGCGCGGCGCGACCGTACTCCCGCTCTACGGCACGCTCACCGCCGAACAACAAGACCGCGCGATCCGCCCGCTCCCCGGAACACGCAAGATCGTGCTCGCGACCGCTATCGCCGAAACCAGCCTGACCATCGAAGACGTCCGCGTGGTGATCGACGCGGGGCTGCAACGTCTCGCGCGCTACGATCCGGCGACCGGCATGACGCGCCTCGTCACACAACGCGTGAGCCTCGCCTCCGCCGACCAACGCCGCGGCCGCGCCGGCCGCGTGGCGCCCGGCATCTGCTACCGCCTGTGGGACGAAGCCGAAACGCGCGCACTGACCGCCTACACACCGCCCGAAATTCTGACGAGCGACCTCGCGCCATTCGCGCTCGACCTCGCACTCTGGGGCGAACGCGACACGAGCCGCCTGAAACTGCTCGATCCGCCACCGGCGAGCACCTTCGCCGAAGCGCAAGAACTGCTCCGCGAACTCGACGCGATCGACGCGGAGAACCGCATCACGCCGCACGGCCGCGCCTGCGCCACGTTCGGCGCCCACCCGCGCCTCGCCCACATGATGCTGCGCGCGAAAGAACGGGGCGAAGGCGCAACCGCCGCAGCCCTCGCCGCGATCTTGAGCGAACGCGACATCATCCGTGGGCTGAAAGACGCCGACCTCCGCACCCGCCTCGAAGCGTTTGAATCAGGAAGCGCGAACGCGGATCGCGGCGCGCTCGCCCGCGCACGCGAACAAGCTCGCAGTTGGATGCGCACGCTCGACGCCAAAGACCGCGTCAACACGAACGCCGCAGGCCGCCTCACCGCCCTCGCCTACCCCGAGCGCATCGCCAAACGCCGCGGCCCCGCAAGCTTCCGCCTCGCCTCAGGCCGCGGCGCCACACTCCCCGAAACCGATGCACTGGCGGCTCAAGACTACCTCGCGATCGCCGCCCTCGACGGCGCCGGCGCGAATGCGAAAATCCACCAAGCCGTGCCACTCTCACTTGCCGACATCGAAGAGCTGTTCGGGGCGCACATCAAAACGCGCGAAATCTGCGAATGGTCGAGCCGCGAGAAAGCGGCGATCGCGCGCGAGGAAAGACGCCTCCACGCGCTCGTTCTCGCCGAACGCCCGCTGAAGAAACCCGACGCCGCCAAACTCGCGGCCGCCGTCCTCACCGGCATCCGCGAACTGGGCCTGAAGGCGCTGGCGTGGACACCAGAACTAAACGCGTTTCGCGCGCGGGTCGCGTTCATCAAGAAGCTCGAACCTGACGCTGGCTGGCCCGACCTCTCCGACGAAGCGCTAACCCGCGATCTCGAAACGTGGCTCCAACCGTTCCTCGGCAACGTCACCCGCGCCGCCGATTTCGCCCGCGTCGACATTTCGAACGCGCTGCACAGCCGCTTCGATTGGGAGCAGAAAAAACGCCTCGAAACGCTTGCACCAACGCACGTCGAAGTCCCCTCCGGATCGCGCATCGCCATCGACTATGCAACGGACACGCCGGTCCTCGCCGTCCGCCTGCAAGAAATGTTCGGTTTGGCCGACACGCCAACGGTCGCAAACGGCCGCGTCCCACTCACACTCCACCTGCTGTCGCCGGCACGCCGCCCCGTACAAGTCACCCGCGACCTCAAAAGCTTCTGGAAGAACGGCTATCCTGAGGTGAAGCGCGACCTCAAAGGCCGCTACCCGAAGCACCACTGGCCCGACGACCCGTGGACCGCGGTCCCGACCGCCCGCGCCAAGCCGCGGGGGACATGATGCCCTACTCCGCCATCGCCTCCGCAATCAACTCGTCGCTCGCCTCCGCCAGCAAAGCCTCGCTGGCGTCGGAACCCACCGGCACCTTCCCGATATCGAGCAACGCCGGCACCGCAAGCGGCGAAACCCGGTCGAGCTTCTTCACCACCAAATGCCCCTTCACACGCTTGAGCAACGCCCCCAGCCGCGCGATATCCAGCGCCCCGGTCGCCGCATCGTCATACGCAGCACGCAGCAAAATGTGGTCCGGCTCATGGCTGCGCAGCACGTCGTATATGAGATCGGAAGAAAAGTTGACCTGCCGCCCCGTCCGCTCCTCGCGCGGGTTGCGCCGCTCGATCAGCCCCGCGATGACCGCGCAAGTCTTGAAGCTCCGCTTCAAGAGCGCCGACTCGACGAGCCAAGCGTCCAAATCGTCGCCCATCATGTCCTCGTCGAACAAACGGTTCATGTCGAGCGTATGCAACGCGCCCAGCGCCCAGATCGCCAGTGAATACTCGCTGGCCACAAAGCCCAAAGGCTTCATCCCCATCCGCTCCAACCGCCGCGTGATCAACATGCCCAGCGACTGATGGCAAAGCCGCCCGTCGAACGGGTAACAAACGAGGAAGTGCCGTGGCCCCCGTGGGAACGTCTCGATCAGCAACTCATCCGCCTTCGGCAAAACCGACCGGAGACGCTGGATCGCAAGCCACTCCTTCACTTGGCTCGGCAAAAACTGCCAGCGCTTGGGATCGGCCAGCATCTCGCGCACGCGCTGCGCCAAGAACGTCGACAGCGGAAACTTACCGCCCTCGAACGAGGGAATACGCGGATCGCCAGGCGGCCCCGGCGTCACAATCGCCTCGCTCTCGACAATCGACTGAAACCGCAAAATCTGCCCCGCAAACAGGAACGTGTCGCCCGGAAGCAACTGCTGCAAAAACCACTCCTCGACCTGCCCCAACACACGCCCCGCATAAGTCGCACGCGGCCCCCGATAGGTGCGCACGACACGAACCTTCAGCATCGGCACCTCGACGATCGTGCCGCAGTTCAACCGGTAACGCTGCGCCACTTGAGGAGAAGCAACACGCCAAAGTCCCTCGACTGTCTGCTTCAACTTCGCATAGCGTTCATATGCACGCAGCGCGTAGCCCCCGGTCGCGACATAGTCGAGCACACGGTCGAAGTCAGCGCGCGGCAACTCAGCGTACGGCGCAGCGGTGCAAACCTCCGCGTAGAGTGCATCCGCATCGAACGGGCTTGCGACCGCCGAACCCAGCACATGCTGCGCCAGCACATCGAGCGCACCGGCCCGCGGTTTCTCGCCATCCAATTCGCCGTGCAGCAGCGCATCGCGCGCCGCCTCGCATTCCAGCACTTCAAAGCGGTTCGCGGGCACCAACAAAGCGCGGCTGGGCTCGTTCATCCGGTGGTTCGACCGGCCGATCCGCTGCGCGATGCGGCTCGCCCCTTTGGGAGCACCCACATTGATCACGAGATCGACCGCCCCCCAATCGATGCCGAGGTCGAGCGTGGACGTACACACCACGCCGCGCAAAGCCCCCTTCGCCATCGCGCCTTCCACCTTGCGCCGCTGCTCGGGCGCCAGCGAACCGTGGTGCAGCGCGATCGGCAGATTCTCCGCATTGATGTTCCAAAGCTCCTGGAACACGAACTCCGCCTGCATGCGCGTATTGACGAACACGAGCGCCGTCTGCGCCCCTTTAATGGCCGCGAGGATGTCGTGCATCGCATGCCGCGCCATATGCCCCGCCCACGGCACGTCAGACTCCGTATCCATGATCGAAACATTGGGCGTAGCCCCCGCCACACCGCGCACGACACGCGCAAGCCGCAGCTCGTTCGGCACCTGCGGCGCCAGATACCGCGCCAGGATGTCCGGATCGTCGACCGTCGCCGACAACCCGACGCGCCGGTGCTGCGGTGCCAGCGTAGCGAGCCGCGCCAAATCGAGCGCCAACAGATCGCCGCGCTTCGACGGCGCCAACGCATGCAACTCGTCCAATACAACGCAGCGCAAATCCGCGAATATCGTGGGCGCCTCACGCGCCGCCAGCAACAGCGCCAACTGCTCGGGCGTGGTGAGCAAAATATCCGGCGGCAAAACCTTCTGCCGCTGCCGCTTATGCGCCGAGGTGTCCCCGGTCCTCGTCTCCAGCCGCACCTTGAGCCCCATCTCCTTCACGGGAGCCTCAAGGTTTCGCGCGATGTCGACTGCGAGCGCCTTCAACGGCGAGAGATACAGCGTATGCACCCCACGAGGCCGCACCGCCGCTTTGGCTTTCAGCCGGGCAATGATCGGATTGGCATCTGTCGCGGCGTTCACGAGGGAGGGGGGACGCGGCACCGCCAACTCAATCAAACTCGGCAAAAACCCCGCGAGCGTCTTACCACCACCCGTCGGCGCGGTCAGCAGCACATGCTCCCGCGCCCGCGCCGCCTCGATCAGCGCCAACTGGAACGGCCGTGGTTGCCACCCGCGCGAAGCAAACCAAGCGGCGAACGCCGGCGGCAACAACGTGTCGCGCGCCGCCTCCGCGATCACACCGGCAACCCCGGCACCAGCATCGGCACGCGCTTGGCGTACGCACCATACACCTCAGTCCCCAGTTCCTCGCGCAAGAACCGCTCCTCAAGCCGCGCCTTCAAGAACAACCCAACGACCACAAACCCAAATCCCATCACGCCAAACGTCCGCCCGGAGATCAGAAGTAACGCAACCGTCAGCAACAAAAGCCCCGCATAAATCGGATGCCGGACAAAACCATAAGGACCGCTGTCGATGAGCTTATGGTCCTCCTTCCGCGTGACGCCGCTCGACCACAAAACACCAAGGTGCAACCGCGCCCACCACATGAGCGCCAACCCCGCCGCCGCCAACAGAGCCGCGCCCCACAAAGCCGCGTTCGGCAAGTCCCAAAGCTGCGCGAATCCGAACGCCAAGATTGCAGTGCGAAGCGGCGGCAAAGGCACCGGGCTCCACGACTGTCCCAGCGACACGAACATGAGCACAAACCCAAAGCCCATCAGCACCCGATACGGCCACTCGCGCCGGAAGCCCGCCACCTTC
>JBJXEH010000097.1:0-7613 GCA_046153995.1 Micropepsaceae bacterium | reverse complement strand
ACAACGAATCCGCGATCGAGCAGATCGACCAAACGTGCGGCCCGCTCCAATCGCTCGTCCATCGACATGTCATTCCGCGCGCCCATGAGACGTGAACGCAGCGCACCGGCGACGGTTCCCTTAAGCGCCGCAACGTCGCCGCTATCGGTCAAGCCGATCGTGCAAGTTTGCACGGCGCCAGAAGGTTGAGCAGGGCCGCCTCGATCTGCTCCGCCGTGTAGGGCTTCGCGAGCAGCGGCAAGCCCCTGTATTTTTCGGTGATCGCTTTCACGCCATACCCGGTCGTGATGACGATCGGTATGTCGCGGGCGCTGAGCGCGTCCAAAACCGCGTCGGCCGGTTCTCCCGCCAAGTTCATATCGACGATGGCGGCGTCGAACGGCTCGCTGACGGCAAATGCCACCGCCTTTGCAACGCGCGACGCAACCACCGGGGTAGCGTCGAGCGCCAAAACCGCATCGGCGAGGCTCAACGCGATAAGCATCTGGTCCTCGACGATGAGAATGCGGCAACCCGCTTGTTTGGCGGGTTCGAACGCAAAAACATTGGGCGTTTCGACGGTGCGAGCGATCATGTGAAGTCTCCCAACCAGCCAACCTTGTTGGAACCACTAAACCACCGCGGCGTGCCGAATACCGTACGGCACCTAACATTGCCGCGCGCCAAGGCGAGCCAGCATTTCCGCGGAGCCAGAGGTCTAAATGGCGGGAATCAAGGTGGGGCGGTACTCGCCGAACAGGCTGCGATATTCGCCAGCTACGGTCTCGTAGCACTCGCAAGCAGCGTTCTCGAGACCGGTGCGATCGAGGATCGTGATGCGTCCGTGCTGATAGCGGATAACGCCCGCCTTCTGCAGCGTGCTCGCCGCGATGCTGACGGTCGAACGGCGCACGCCCAGCATCACGGCAATCAAGTCTTGGGTTAGCGACAGTTCCGCGACGCCGCTCCGGTCGTGCGCGGCAAGCAGCCAGCGCGCCAGGCGTTGGCCCAGATCGTGATGCGCGTTGCAGGCGGCGGTTTGCGCGACCTGAACGTGGAACGCGTGCACATAGCGCAGCAACAAGTCTCGAAGGTGCGGAGCTTCGGCGGCAACCTCTCTCAACGCCTCGGGCGCGATGCGAATGGCGCCGCCCCCGGTTTGACACATAGTTTCGCTGAACGACGTCGTCGCGCCCAGCATGACCGATACGCCCGCTGCGCCCTCGGCACCGATCAATCCGATTTCCAAAGGCGCACCGTCCGAAAGCACGGTCAACGCGGAAATGAACCCGCTCTCGACGAAGTGGACGGCGGCGATCTTCTCGCCGGTGCGATGCAGCGTTTGGCCGAGGACCATATCGACGGGCGTCAGATATTTCGCGATCTGCGTGAATTCGCTTGGCGGCAATGCCGCAAGAAGCCGATTCTTAACCGCGCTTTGATCCAGGCGTGACAAACGATACTCCTACGCTTGACAATCTTCACCGCGAACAAATGAGGCCAGGTGCTTGGCACCTGGCCTTACTCTTCGTCGGGCCGTCAAAGTCATCAGCGAACGCGGCGTAGCGAGCGCGCCCGGTCGTTGATCCCGAGGCGCCGGAAGTTCGGCGCGCTGGACCGCAGCGTCACGCATTGTCCGCGATAGTATGCGCGCGTGCAAAGCTGCCATGCGCCGGAGCGCAGATAGGCGCTCGACGCGACGTTGGCCATGCCATAGCGGGCGAGATCGGGAACATCGCCGATGAACGTCCGGCCGGTCCCGGTGTAGCCGATGTTCCTGTAGAGCGATATGCGCCAGCCAAGGGTCGCGGGCACGATGCAGACGAGACGCCCGTTCACATTCGCAACGCCTTGCCTGCAACCGCGCAAGTCAACCGACGTTTCGACCCAGCGGCCGAAGCGGTCGCGGCACTCGGCAAACAGCCTGTTGCCCGACACGCGGTGGTCGCGGCACGTCGAGCGCCAAGTTCCGGTCGGTACGGTGTAGTCGTCGTCGCCGTCGTCGTCCCGGCGGCAGCTCAGTACGCCGTTGTCGTTGCGGATGTCGCCACGGCAGAAGCGGTGGTTCGCCAACTCCGAATGGCGCAAGCGGCCGTTACGGTCGGCGCAATCGGCGACAAGGTCGCCGCTTTCCACGCGCTCATTCTGGCACGTCTGTTGATAAGACCCGCGCGGGATGCGATCGCCACGGTCGTCGTCGCGCCCGTCGCCGGGGCCGTCGTCGCCGGGATCGTCATCGCCACGCGTACAGGTGAGGCGGCCGTCGATATTGCTGATGTCGCCGACGCAATCGTCGAAATTGTCGAGTCGGCTGTTCGTGAAATCGCCGTCCTCCGTCTCGCATCGGGCGCGCAACGTGTCACCGTAAATAGACTCATTGTCGCACGAGTTTTGATAGCTGCCCTGGGGCACGGGCTGAGCCATTGCGGGACCCGTGGCCATGAACGCGCCAAGCGTCAACGCGACGGCGCCAAGAACACCTAGTCGTAGTGTCATAAATCGTCCTCTCGCACGGGGGCTCACTGCGTGAACCGCCGCAACATGCGCCCAATGCGCTTGTATCCACTGTATGAACGCGCGTACGGCGCTGAAGGTTCCTCAAGGGCTCCCCAGCGCGCCCTCTCAGCCCGTGTGCTGCTCGCGTTTCGCGAAGATGAGCCCGGCGCTGCCGCCTTGCTGCCACGCAACGCGCACGCGATTGTTGAGGCCAAGCGTTGGCGCCACGATGACGACATCGCCTTGCAACGTCACGTGGGTCGTGAATTCGACGCGCGCGCCCACGGCGTTCATGTTCTTCACCACGGCAGGCAACTTGCCGCTCGCGTGCACGAGCGTTGCGTTCGCAAACACGCTCTCGCGCTGCTGCCGCTTGGCGTGCGGGCGCGTTGCATCGGCCTCCGTTGACTCTGCCGCTCGCCGTTCGGCCAATTTGCGCAGGCGTTCTGCGAACGTACCGGTGGCTTTCGGGTCATTGGACATCGGCATAACGGCCCTTCTCCTGCAAATGTGCACGTCTCGGCGCGCAGCACGCGCAACGTCGAAACGCACAAAGCAAAACAAAGTTCCCCGACGCCGGGATGGGTATCTTTCGGGGTCGAAGAAGGGGACGTTGAAAACACGAAAAACCCCGGCAGCTTTTGGCCGCTGGGGTCCGGCTCGCGTCAACGTTTGCGAGGCCAGCGTCGCTTTTCCAGCCATGAAGCGCGATTTATCCTTGCGACGCGTGGTCACCAGTGACCGCGATTAAGAATAATTCCTTGCCGGCGATCAGTCGGCGTCGGGCTTGGATGGACCGGTGTGCAACAGGTCTGCAGGCATCAAGCGTGCGATCGCCTGAATGCGCGACGTGACGTGCAGCTTCACCTTAGCATTCCCGATGTGGAAACGCACCGTGCGGCCGGAAATCCCTAAGGCTTTGCCGATCTGATCGTCGGTCCGGCCGGTGGCAACCAAGCGCAAACACTCGATCTGGCGTGAGGTAAGAACCTGTTTGTCCAGCGTGCGGCGCTTGAAGGCGGTGCCATGCATCCAGCCGGCATAGCTTGCCGCCGCAAGCGTATGAAGCGTTCGCCGGTCCACGCTGTCGCGATCGCCGGCAAAGCAGATCCAACCCGTCAAAGCTTCGTCTTCGTAGATCGGAACGACCGCGGCCTCCATGGTCGCGAAACGTTCGGGCAGTCCCAAACCGCCGGCGCGCGCGTCGGCTCTGAGCACGTCGGCGAGATCGCCTTTCGCGAACGGTTCATCTGAACTGCGCGCATGGGTGAGCAGCGGATTGTGCGCCAGCATGCGGATCCCGTGCTTTTCTTCAACCGGCGCGTCGTGCAACGTCGAAAACAAAAGGCTCAAACTGTCGCCGCTAATCTTCACGACGATCAGGTGCGGGAAGCCGAAGCTTGAACCGGCCGACAGCAAGTCGTGCCAAATACTTTGAAGCCGGCTCGCCCTCGCAAGGTTGCCGGTCAAGGTCGCGATCGTTCGGTAGAAAATCATACGGCTCCGGCACGCGAGCGAAGACGGGGGACAGCGCCTCTATCGCAGCTTTCGCGCGCCGTCTGTGGCCTAGACCACCGACAAGACGCGCCTCGTTGTGCGATGTCTGGAAGTTGGCCCTTCCAAGAGGTTTGATTTGTCCCAGTCGTACGTGCGAAAGCACGCGTTGGAGTGCCTTCGCTTGGCAGCCGAGTGCGAGCAATTGGCAAGCGAGGTGCCAAGCCCCGCATCGCAATCCCGCTTCCTTCGGATGGCTGAGGCTTGGTCCACCCTGGCCGATCGCGGTCCGGGTTCCGATACCGGCGTTCCTGCCGGGACGCCGCCGCCGGACGATCCCGGACCCGGCCGGGATAACTCTCGCCTGCAATAAGACGCGCCGGCCGCACCTTAAGTCCTGCGTTTGGTCGTGTTTCCTTGAACCGCAGTTGCGGGCGGATTCAAGAACGCGTCGAACCTCTCGCTGACGATGGCGTAGCATTCGCACGATGCCTTCTCGAGCCGGGGGCGATCGAGAATCTGAATCTTTCCCCGCCGGTAGCTGATAAGGCCGGCCGTCTGCAGCGATTGCGCCGCCAGCGTCACCGATTTGCGATTGGCGCCCAGCATGTTCGACAAGAATTCGTGCGTGTATGACAGCACTTCGCCCTCGGCCCGATCGTGCATCATGAGAAGCCACCGGCAAATCTTCTCTTCCGTCGTATGCATCGCGTTACACGCGACGGTCTGCTGAACCTGCGACAGCAGCGTCTCCGAGTAGCTGACGAACAGATCGCGCACGTGTTCGCTGCGTTGGAATTCCGCTTGCAGCACTTGGATCGGGCAACGCACGACATCGCCCTCCAATTGCACAATGCAGCGATTGAACGAGGCTCGGCTGTACATGGCCGCAAAAAGGCCAAACGCACCCTCGCGCCCGATGTTCGCCGTCTCGATCGCCGCGCCGTTCTCAAGGACGGTCAGCAGCGACAGCACCGCGCCTTGCGGGAAATAGGCGTGCTCCAGCAAGCCGCCCGCCTCGCAGACCAGGGCACCCAGTTTGAGAGTAATGGGCTCTAGGTGGGGATCGATCCGCTTGCGGCTTGCGGCTTCAAAAGCCCCGAGCAACCGGTTGCTCCGCTCGTGATGTCGTTGGGGCTTCGCCATAACGCTCAAAACGCGCAGCGCCCGCGACAGTTCCACGCAACGCGCGAGTGCTGCCCGGCGCCATGCACGCGAATGAGCCTCGTTTGCAGGAAAACCGGCGTCGAAATGACCCGCGGCCGGACTGTTCAATTTTGAACAGCAGGCGCATGATGCCGTTGATAGAACGGCCCGCTAAGCACCGGGGACGTTACTTGGCAAAGAAGATCCGAAAATTCGATCCGCAAGAATTTCTCGCCACCGTCAACGGCGGACGGACGATCGCGAGCTACCGCAAAAACGACGAAATCTTTGCGCAGGGCCACGCTGCGGACGCGGTGTTCTATGTCCGCTCCGGCAAGATCAAAATCGTAACGACCTCGACCCAAGGCAAAGAAGCCGTCGTCGGCCTTTTGACTGCCGGCGACTTTTTCGGCGAAGGCTGCTTGATCGGGCAACCGTTGCGGTTGGCTTCGGCTATCGCCATGACGGAGTGCACGGTCATGCGTCTGCCGAAGACGGCGATGGTGCACGCGCTGCACACCGAGACGGCTTTCGCCGAGTTGTTTACGGCCCATCTTTTGACCCGCAATAGCCGCGTCGAAGAAGATCTGGTCGATCAGTTGTTCAACTCGAGCGAAAAACGTCTTGCGCGAATTCTTCTGCTGCTGGCGAATTTCGGCAAGCCCGGCAAGCCCGAGCCCGTCATCGCCAAGATCAGCCAGGAAACGTTGGCCGAGATGGTCGGCACGACCCGCCCGCGGGTAAGTTTCTTCATGAACAAATTCAGGAAGCTGGGCTTTATCGAATACAACGGCCACCTGTCGGTCCATAGCTCCCTGCTCAGCGTCGTATTGCGCGACTAGAGAAAAAACCCCGGCGGCTTTTCGCCAACGGCGGGACCCTAGCGGCCAACTCAAATTTTTTCGGCATCTGTCCACCATCCCAGTGGATGGTAGAAAGCTAGACCGGAAACTGCGAGCCACCGCTTTGTGACCTTCGCTCCGGCCCGCAACCCGAGAGCCTGCCAGGCCATCGCCGCGGCCAGCATCGCCGTCAATACCGGTTGAGGTCTCATGGCGGCGCGAGCCGTCGATGCTTGGTCGTCGGCCCATTCGCTGGCGTTGGCGACAGCCGTTTCGGCGTCGCGGCCGAGCGTCTTCGTTTTGCGCCGCGCCGCGGTTGCAAACTGATTCATCGTCTTGTTCGCCTTCTTGCGGCCTGCCTTGGCGCGGTTCGCAACGACTTTCTGTTTCACTGCCATGATGTCACCTCGTGGTACGGACACCGGCGAAAATTTGAGAACGGGAATGCAATCCTCGTCCCGTTTTCGCCATTCAAATCAAACCTGCGGAACGCCAGAAGGTTCCCGCATCGCGAAAAAACCCCGGCGGGCTTGTCGGCCGCCGGGGTTCGCTGCACGTCTTCACGATCTAGAACTGCCAGCGGTCGTTATGGCCTTCGCGCCAGTCGCGATCGTTGTCACGGTCGCGGCGATGGTTGTAGTACGTCCGCGAATGATTGCGGCGGTACCAGTCGCGGTGGCCGTCGTTCTGCCACGTGTGCCACCGGCGATCGCGGTCGTAGTATCCGTCTTCGTAGGCGAACACGACATTGCCGAGCACGATGGCAAAGTCCGAGCCGCCGCCGTTATACCCGCTGTTGTAGCCGCCGTACCCGCCGTCGCCGTAGTATTGCCAATCGGAACGCCGGCCTTCGCGCCAATCCCGGCGATACTGATCGCGGTCGAAATCGCGGCGATGGTTGTAATACGTCCGCGAATGATTGCGGCGGTACCAGTCGCGGTGGCCGTCGTTCTGCCATGTGTGCCAACGGCGATCGCGGTCGTAATAACCGTCATCGTAGGCGAACACGGCATTGCCGAGCACGATGGAAAAATCTACGCCGCCGCGATCATACCCGCGGTCGCCGTATCCATAGTTCCGCCAATCGGAACGGTGGCCTTGCCACCAACCGCGCCGGTATTGATCGCGGTCGCGGTTGCGCCGCATGTGGAAGTACGCGTCGCGGCGGTTCTGGCGATACCAGTTCCGCTGCTGGCGGTTGTTCCAGCGGTGCCAACGGCGCTCGTGGTCGTAGTAACCGTCTTCATAGCCGAGGACGACGTTGCCCAGCGATATGGAGAAATCGGCGCGATCGCGGGCTTGCGCCGGTGCGATCGTCGCCAGCGTCCCAGTCGCTATGAGCGCACTGGCCGCCAAGAGGTATGCATATTTCTTCATGCGATTTGCTCCTTGTCTCGTGAAGTCTAGTGGTAACGCGGGCACCACCGCGCCGGTTGCGGATGCCTTGAGCGTTCCCGGCACACAAGAATGCGAGAGCTTTATGAACGCGCGTCAACAAATGGAACTGAGCGCCCTTCTCTGCGTTTCATCTGGGTGAAGCTAGAATAGGGCGACATGATACCCATTCCCACGCTGGATTGCTCCCCGCCAGCTTGACCGAAGTCAGCGCCCTACCTTTCGGATTGCGCTCCCCTTGTCGGCCCCTCACCGCATCAG
>JBJXEH010000096.1:0-40886 GCA_046153995.1 Micropepsaceae bacterium | reverse complement strand
TGCACGGCAAAGAAGCTGCTTTGCTGTTCACCTCGGGTTACGTCTCGAATTGGGCGAGCCTTTCGACGCTGGCGGCGAGGCTGCCGAACTGCGTCGTGGTCTCGGACGCAGGCAACCACGCTTCGATGATTGAAGGCATTCGTCACAGCCGCGCCGAATGCGTCGTCTTCAAACACAACGACCCCGAGGACCTCGAGCGCAAGCTGGCCGCCATCGCACCCGACCGCCCGAAGCTGGTCGCGTTCGAATCCGTTTATTCGATGGACGGCGACATCTCGCCGATCAAGGCAATTTGCGATGTCGCCGACAAATACGGCGCGATGACCTATCTCGACGAAGTGCACGCTGTCGGCCTCTATGGCCCGCGCGGCGGCGGGATCGCCGAGCGCGAAGGATTGATGCATCGATTGACCGTGATCGAAGGCACGCTCGGCAAGGCGTTCGGCGTCGTCGGTGGCTACATTGCGGCGTCCGGGGCACTTTGCGATTTCATTCGCAGCTTCTCGTCAGGCTTCATCTTCACGACGGCTCTCCCGCCCGCGATTGCGGCCGGCGCTTGCGCCAGCGTGAAGCACCTGAAGTCGAGCCAGGTCGAACGCAAACGCCACCAAGAACGTGTCGCGAAGGTGCGCCACCGCCTACGAGCGATGGGCATCCCGATGCTCGACAATCCCAGCCACATCATTCCGGTGATGGTCGGCAACGCGAAGAAGTGCAAGTTCATCAGCGACTGGTTGCTCGACAACCACGGCATCTACGTGCAGCCGATCAACTATCCGACCGTGCCGAAGGGGACGGAGCGCCTGCGCTTCACGCCTTCGCCGCTGCATTCAGATGCCGACATCGACAAGCTCGCCACGGCATTGTCCGAGATTTGGTCACAATGCGCGTTGGCTCGGGTTTCGCACGCCGCATAGGTCGCGGTTTCGCGCGACTGGCGCGAAAGCAATCCAGCTACCACGAAACGAACGACGGCTTGGCGCCGTCGCCAATGCGAGATTTGGTGCGCAAACAGGCCCGTTTGTGCGAGACATCGTTGGCGTCAGGAGGATGCCCGTGATGCTGCTGTCCCAGGTCTTTGTTCTAGCCGGATTGCTTGTTCTGTCCGCCGACGCCGCGCCCCTAGCCGCTGCGCCGGCCGTGCCCAGCGCCGCCGCGATCGATGCGGAAGTTGAGCGCGCCATGGCCGCCACCGGCGCCAAGGGGCTGGCGGTGGCCGTGGTCGAGAACGGGCGGGTCGTGCATGTGAAGAGCTACGGCGTGCGCAACGCTGCGGGAGATCCGCTGCAGGCCAACACCATCATGTACGGCGCGTCGCTCACCAAGGCGGTGTTCGCCACTACGGTCATGCAGCTGGTGGATGAGGGTGTTCTTAAGCTCGACGTGCCCATCGAACGCTACCTGCCCAAGCCCCTGCCCGCTTACGCCGAGCCGGAGGTCGAGGACCGCTATGCGCGGTGGAGCGATCTTGCGGGCGACGAGCGCTGGCGCAAGCTGACGCCGCGGATTCTGCTCACGCACAGTCCGGGCTTTGCCAATTTCGGTTTCTTGGAGCCGGACGGAAAGCTGCGCTTTCACTTCGAGCCGGGCGCTCGCTACGCCTATTCGGGCGACGGCTTCATCCTGCTTCAATTCGTGCTGGAGCGCGGCCTTGGCCTGGACCTCGGCCGCGAGATGCAGGCCCGCGTGTTCGTCCGTTTCGGCATGCGCAACACGAGCATGATCTGGCGTGACGATTTCCGCGCGAACCTCGCCGACGGTTGGGACATGAAGGGCAAGATCGAGCCGCATGACGAGCGCAGCAGGGTGCGCGCCGCGGGTTCCATGGACACCACCATCGAAGACTTCGCGCGGTTCGCGGCCGCCTTCGCGCGAGGCGAAGGTTTGTCGGCGGCGGCGCGGGCCGAGATCGTCCGCCCGCAGCTTCCGATCACCACGCGCACGCAGTTCCCGACTTTGCAGCCCGAGCTACCCGTGGCCGAGCGGCGCGCGGACCTCGCCGCGGGCCTTGGCGTCATCACGTTCACCGGCCCGCAAGGGCGCGCATTCGAAAAAGGCGGGCACAACGACACCACCGGTAACAGCTGGATTTGCATCGAAGCGCGCCGGAGCTGCGTGGTGCTGTTGTCCAACGACGTGCGCGCGGAAGCGGCGTTCCCAGGACTGGTACGGTTCATCCTGGGCGAGACAGGCGTGCCGTATGAGTGGACGAAGAGTCTTTGAGGAAGAGTGCTGCGCCAAGCAGCGAAGGCTGGCCGTGCCAGGCGTAGCTTGCGGACGCTGGCCCAGGCTTCGCCAAGTGGCTACGCCGGGCAGTCTTCGCTTTGCTTCGCAAGCGAAGACTGGTGCCCCTGGCCGGAATCGAACCAGCACGATGTCACCACCAACAGATTTTGAGTCTGCCGCGTCTACCAGTTCCGCCACAGGGGCACGTTGGCGCCGTTTCCGGCGGCGGTCTGGTAGTGCCCGCCTTGGGTCGCCAAGGGGGCGCATATTAGGGTTGGCGCGCCTCCCGTCAACCGCGGTTTGCTTAAGGATTTTTGTGCGGTTTGCCGCATGCCTTTGGGCCTCAGCCGCGCTAGATTCACGGCCATGAACGTCGCCACGCTTTCCACGCATTTGCAGCGCGGAGCCGCGCATCCGCTTATCCCCGGATTGGCGATTGCGGGGCTCGCATTTGCGCTGCTCGCGGGGGCTTATGCGTTCGAGTATTTGGGCGGGTTGAAGCCCTGCCCGCTTTGCCTTGAGCAGCGGGGGCCTTGGTTCGCATTGATCCCGGTCGGCGGCTTCATCTACAGCACCGGTATGGCGAAGGCGCCGCGCAACCTCATCATGGCGCTTTACGCGGCGGCAATCGTGATCGCGTTGTGGAGCGCATATTTGGGAGCGTTCCACGCCGGCGTCGAATACAAATGGTGGCCCGGGCCGCAGTCGTGTTCGGGCGGCGGACTGCCGCTCGATGGCGGGCTGCTCGGGCCCGTCTCGGCCTCGGACATCGTTTGGTGCGACGTGATTCCCTGGTCGATGTTCGGCATTTCGCTTGCCGGGTTCAATTTCCTGTTCTCGCTGGTTGCGGCGGGTCTTGCCGGACTTGGGCTTCGGACCGCGACTATGGAGAAGCAATGATCACGATCAAGGCGTCGCCGCGGCTGCCCGGGTTCAACGCGACCGACAAAGACCTCGAGCGGATGATCCGCGTGGATCACGCGGGCGAGCATGGCGCGGTGCAGATCTATCGCGGGCAGATGGCCGTTCTGGGGCACACGGCCACGGGCGATACGATCAAGCATATGTACGACCAGGAGCAGGCGCATCTTCAGCGGTTCGATCAGTTGATCGCCGAGCACGGGGTGCGGCCGACAGCGCTGGGGCCGGTGTGGAGTGTGGCCGGCTACGCGCTGGGAGCTGTCACGGCGCTGATGGGCGAAAAGGCTGCGATGGCGTGCACCGCAGCGGTTGAGGAAGTGATCGACGAGCACTATGCGCGGCAGGCGGCGGCGCTGGACAAAGACGGCGCGGCAAATGCCGAGTTGAAGGAGACTATCGAGCAGTTTCGTGCGGACGAGATACAGCATCGCGAGACGGCGATCGAACACGGTGCGGAACAGGCGCCCGGCTATCTCGTGCTCAGCGAGGCGATCAAGGCGGGCTGCCGGCTCGCGATCAAGCTGTCGGAACGGATTTAGTGGCCGCGCTTGACGACGCCACATTCGAGCGGCGGCGGCTTGCGGCCAACCCTAGGCGCGCGACGGAGGCGGACCGTGATCGCGTGATCGATTGCCTGAGCGCGGCCTTCGCCGACGATCCGGTGATGTCGTGGATCGGGCGGCGTGACGCGAAGCGCGATATTGGGCGGCGTGCGATGTTTACGTTTCTTGTCGGTACGCTTGGGATTCCAGCCGGCGAGCTTTGGACGGCTGAAGATTATTCCGCGGCGGCACTTTGGGTTCCGCCTGAGCGCGCGGACTTGAAGCAGCCGTGGTGGCGCGAACTTATGATGCTGCCCACGATCATCACGTTCACGAGCCTCAGCGGGCTTTCCCGCGCCGATGCGTTTCGCAAGGCGGCCGATGCTCACCATCCAAAGGACAAGCCGCATTTCTATTTGATGACGATCGGCGTCGATCCGAAGTTTCAGGGACAGGGCTTAGGCTCGGCGCTGCTTGAAGCGACGCTCGCCAAGATCGATGCGCGCGGGTTGCCGTGTTACCTCGAATCGTCGAGCCCGAAGAACGTGCCGCTGTACCGCCGGCACGGGTTCGAGGTGACGAAAGAGTTTCGCCCCGCGCCCGACGGACCACCGCTGTGGGGCATGTGGCGAGAGGCGCGCGGCTAACACTTGGTCTTGTGCTTTGCTGAATCAGCCTCACCACCAAGACACGAAGAACACCAAGGCGCACCAAGATACGCCACTCTTGGCACGCAGCGCGGACCGAGCTTCGACTGCGCACTAACGCGCGCGAGTGACTCCATCAGCAGTCTTCTTGGTGCGCCTTGGTGTTCTTGGTGTCTTGGTGGTGAAACTGACTCCGATCGCGCGCCTGACATTGGCCAGAAGCTCAGCCTCCGTCAGGTCAGGACGCGGATCGCGATTCGCTTCTTCGACGAGCGCTTTCAAACCTGCGACGCCAAATCGATCGAGATCGTTGAAGCGTTCCATCGAACACGAACCTCCGGCAATCGACGGTGAGTAACGCGCTACGGTTCCAACTCGCTGTCCCAGTAGAGGTAGTCCTGCCAAGACTGGTGCAGGTAGTTCGGCGGGAACAGGCGGCCGTTTGTGTGGAGCTGCGTCACCGTGGGGCGATGCGGCTTGTGGTGCGGGTGCATGCCGCACTGATGGGGCAGCTTGCCGCCCTTGAACAGGTTGCATGGCGCGCACGCGGTCACGACGTTTTCCCACGTCGTGCGGCCGCCGCGCGAGCGGGGGACGACGTGGTCGAACGTTAGGTCGTTCGCGACGTGGTTGATGCCGCAATACTGGCACGCGAAGCGGTCTCGCAGGAACACGTTGAAGCGCGTGAATGCCGGGTGGCGCGCGGGCTTCACATAGGTCTTCAGCGAGACGACCGACGGCAGACGCATTTCGAGCGTCGGCGAATGAACGACGCGGTCGTATTCTTCGACGATGTGAACGCGGTCAAGGAACACGGCCTTGATCGTGTCCTGCCACGACCACAGCGATAGCGGAAAGTAAGAAAGCGGCCGGTAGTCCGCGTTCAACACCAACGCGGGAAAAGCCTCCGGTGCGCGCTCCGAGGCGGCTAGCACGATACTGTCCTCCTCCTTGCGCGGTGCCTGAAGACTTGGGTCCTTTCCGCTCGATTCGGCGTACGGAAGTGTGCGCCAGAGTTGTGTCAGCCTAATGTAAGCGCGTGTTACGGCGCAACAAGGCCAAGAAATCCGCGGAAATTCAGGTGGTTTGCGGCACGGCGACCGGCGCGTTTTCGGGCTTCGCTGTGAGTTTCCCAGCAAAGGCGTCAGTCAAGAAACGGCCCGCGAGGTCGAGCGAGTCGGGGCCGATGCCGTGGCCGATGCCGCGCGAGATGTGCCAGCGGACGGTGACGCCCGCCGCTCCGAGGCCGTTCGCTGCGAGGTGGAGCGCCTGAACGGGGATCATTTCATCGGCGTCGCCGTGAGTCAGCAGCACCGGCGGGCGGCCGACGATTTCGGCGGGGAGTACTTCGGGGCCGGGAAGCGTGCCGGAGAAGCCCACGATCGCAGCGGGCGGTGTTGACCTGCGCAAGCCCACGTGCAGCGACATCATCGTTCCTTGGCTGAAGCCGACGAGGGCGAGGCGGGAGGCGTCGAGGTTCAGGCGCGCGAGTTCGGCGTCGATGAAGGCATTGAGGATGGGCGCGGCTCGTTCGACGCCGCGCAGCATTTCTTCCGGCTGCATGCGGGTGATCGGAAACCACTGATATCCCGCCGGCGACATCGTGCAGCGTTCGGGTGCGTGCGGGGATGCGAACGCGGCTGTCGGGAGCGTGCGCTGCCAGTGTTGGCCGAGGCTGATCAAATCGTTCCCGTCGGCGCCGTAGCCATGACAGAAGATGATCAGGCGGTCGGCCTTGCCGTTCGCTGCGGGAATGCGCGGGCCGGAGAGTTGCTGGGTCATCGCCGCACTCTATGCGGGGTCGATGCGGTTGAGCTAGAGGTGGCGGATGGCCACGACCATCACGCGATTTGCGCCTTCGCCCACCGGATACTTGCATTTGGGGCATGCGTTTGCGGCGCTTTATGCGGCGGACATGGCGGCGCGCGAGGGCGGGCTGTTTTTGGTGCGGATCGAGGATACGGATCGCGGCCGAGCGCGGCCTGAGTACGAGGCGGCGATCTTCGAGGATTTGGCGTGGCTTGGGCTCATGTGGGACGAACCGGTACGCCGGCAGTCGGATCACTTTGCCGACTACGCGCAGGCGCTGGGCGGTTTGAAGGCGTTGGGTTGTGCGTATCCGTGCTTCTGTACGCGCAAGGAAATCGAGGCGGAGTTTGCGGCGAGTGTGAATGCGCCGCACGGGCCGGATGGACCGATTTATCCGGGGACATGCCGCGCTCTGCCAGAGACCGAGCGCGAGCAGCGTTTGGCGCGCGACAATCCGCACGCTTGGCGGCTCGACGTGGCGAAGGCTTTGGGGCAACTCGATGTACCGTTGACGTTCGAAGAGCTTGGCCTAGGACCTGAGGGCGAGTATGGAACGATTTCGGTGAAGGCGGATCTGTTCGGGGACTTCGTGCTTGCGCGCAAGGATGCGCCTTCGAGTTATCACCTCGCCGTCGTCGTCGATGATGCGTTGCAGGGTGTCACGTTGGTCACGCGCGGGAACGATTTGTTCGCTGCTGCGCACGTGCACCGGTTGTTGCAAGCTTTGCTGAAGTTACCGGTGCCGCAATACTCGCATCACCGGCTGATCTTGGATGCGAGCGGCAAGCGGCTGGCGAAACGCGATCAGGCGACCACGTTGAAGCACTTGCGCGCGGACGGTTGGGCGTCCGCGCGCGTTCGCGAGGCTTTGGGCCTTACCAGTCGTTGAGGCCGACGAAGCGTTGGAAGCCTGCCGACTGCGACCAGAATTGCCATTCGCCGAAGAGGCGTTCGGTGTCGCCCGGCGAATTCAGACCACGACCGATGCCGAGGATCATCAGTTCCTCGCATCCTGGGAACGGTGCGGATAGCGGCGCCGGAAGCGTCGCGGTGCGGCGCGAGAGTTTGGCGACCTGCGAATCCTCGACGCCGTCGCTCGCCAGGATGACGTGCACCGGCATCGCGCGGCAATCGATACTGCGCGAGATATTCATCAGGAACGGGACGATGTTCGTCGAGTTCTGGACTTGGACGCGGCCATCGCGGACCATCTTCGGCAGACCACCGATGACGCCGCCGACAAGGCGGGCAATGTCTTCAGCGCGGGCCGTCTTTGGCGCGATCACGATATCGAGCGAGAGCTTGTTGTTTGCCGCCGCGTTGTAGGCGCCGAACGAGCGCAGAAGGACGCGCGAGCGCGGCGGCAGGTTCGTGATCATCGGTGCGATGCGCGCGGCAACCCGGCCTGCGAACCCTTCGTCGCGGATCAGCGGATTCGATGACGACAGGTCGATGCCGATCACGATCGTTTGCGGTGGATTTGCCGGTGGCGCGTAACTGGCCGATGCGCTGCCGTTCCATGCGAGGAGAGCTATGCCGCCGACGAATGCGAATGCGGGCAGCAACAGAAGGGTGCGGAGGATTGACATGTTTTTCTTCCTCAAGCCGATGCGACTTTGCGCGGGCGATGGGCGTCGAGATCTTCGACGTTGTCGCTGGAGCTGCTGAATGAGAACGTCAGGCTGACCTCGTCGGCCGCGTCGTTCGCTTTCCTGAGTAGATAGCCGCGGCGCGAACTTCCGTAACGGCCGGCGACGACGCCTTCAGTGTAGTGCGTGACGAACTCGGCGAGCTTGGCTTGCTTGAAGTCTTCGGCGTTTGCGCGCAGGTGCTGCAGATCGAGTTGGGCTTGGCGCAGGTCGTCACGCACGCGGTTGCCGCGCACGGCTTCGGAATGATTGTCGTAAAGCGCGCCGCCGGTCATGCCCGTGAAGCCGCGCATGGCGGAGTGCAGCGCCATGGCGCCAATCGAGGCGACGACGAGGAAGATCGCGCCGAGCGAGAACAGCCAGACGAAGACTTCGTATTTCTTAAGCAACTTCACTTCGGCGGGCACCGAGGCAGCACGCGGCGGCTTCACGCCCAAGCCCTTTAAGAAGTTATCGACGGACTGCGCGGAGCTGTTGACGTCGAAACCGAAGACTTTCGCGCCTTCCGGCAGGCTGTTGTTCGCCCACAGAAGGCCAATGCCCATGATCATGAACGCGGTTACCGCGAAAATGAACAGAGAATAGGCGATCCGGCCGCCGTGGCCGATGTTGGTGATGAGATAGTGAATAGCGAGCGTCGCGAACATCACCTGGAGCGATTTCGCCGCCACGGTGTTTGCCATCGCGGGTGGAACTTCGCCGAACTCGTTAGAGAGTGCGCGGGTCCAAAACTCGTGGATGATGTTGTAGTCCACGTAGAGCGCGAGCAGGAATACGCCAAGCCCGAACACAACAGCCGACCAGTGATGGAATGAAGCGCCCGCGCCGGAGACGCGACGCTTCAGGTTTTCATACCGCAACAGTAGGCTGTTTTCGGTGTGCGCACCGAGCCAGTTTTTGAGCAGTGTCGTCGTGACTTCGACACCCTTGGTGCCCCAATTGTACGCGCGGCCCGTCGGACTTTGATTGAGATCGTGCTTCGACGTGCCGAGCTTCGCCATGTGATCTGCCCCTGAAGAAAATTGCTTCGTGGCGCGAGATGCGCCGATGACAAATTCTTCATTGAAGCAGGATTGGGGCGAAATCGTGACACGCATGGTTAGCGTATCGACGACCTGTCGAATTGTCGGGGATGAGTGGAGCTAACACCACGCTTGATGTGTGTGCTCACGAGAGCGAGCGGTCGTCGTATCAGCGAGTAAATTGCTGACCAATTCGTGCGCCCATGGACAGGCGGCGCAATTGTGATCAAATTGCGGCAAGATCATGACGCAGTTCGGTCGCCGCGCATCGTTCGCGCGATTAGGGGAGAGACTAGATGAGCAGTGCGGCGGAAGTTGGGCCGAGCCGGTTGTTGCGTGCGCTGAACACGATCGAACGGGTCGGCAACAAGCTGCCCGACCCAGTGTCGCTGTTCATTATCTCCATACTGATCGTAATGGTGACGTCGGCGCTGATCGCGGGGATGGTTGCGGTCAACCCTGCAACCGGCGCCGAGGTGACCGCCGTCAGCCTGCTTGACGCGGCGCAGATTCGGAAGCTGTTCGTCGAGTTGCCGCAGACGCTGACGAGCTTTCCTCCGCTCGGCATCGTGCTGGTGGTGATCATCGGGTCGGGGTTGGCGGAACGAGCCGGGTTCTTTGCGGCAGCTCTGAAAGGGCTCGTTCGCGCGGTGCCGAAGCCGCTGATGACGCTCACTATCGTTTTTGCTGGCGTGCAAGCGAACATCGCCTCGGACGCTGGCTATGTGGTGCTTATCCCGCTGGCAGCGGTCGTATTCGCGTCGGCCGGGCGGCATCCGGTGGCGGGGCTTTCGGCGGCCTTCGCCGGGGTTGCGGGCGGGTTTGCGGCCAACTTTGCTATCACGCCAGGCGACGGCATCCTCTCCGGCATGACGCAGGCGGCGGCCGCGCTGATCGACAAGGACTACAAGGTCGAGATCACGGCGAACTGGTACTTCTTGTCGGCGCTTGTGCCGATGTACACGATCTTAGGCACGCTCGTTTGCGAGCGGATCGTCGAGCCGCGGCTTAACGCCGGCGTCCCGTGGGTTCACGTCGCGCCGCCACCGCCGGACAAAGATCAAGACGCGCGGGAGGGGCGTGGACTGCGCTTTGCGGGTATTGGGTTTCTGCTTGTCGTGGCCTTGATCGCGTGGCTGGCGTGGAGCCCGGGTGCGCCGTTGCGCGGCGACGACGGCGCGTTCGAGCCGCTGTTCAAGTCGATGGTCGCGATCATGTTCCTCGTGTTCCTCGCCTGCGGGCTCGGCTACGGCATCGGATCGGGAACCGTCAAGTCCGACAAGGACGCGGTCGCGCTGGCCAGCAAGGGCGTCGGCGAGATCAGTTCCTATCTGGTGCTTGTGTTCTTCGCGTCGATCTTCGTCGCGTTGTTCACATGGTCGAACATGGGAACGCTGCTTGCGATCGGCGGCGCGGAGACGTTGAAAGGCGCGGGGCTCGACGGCGCGCCGGTGCTCTTGCTCTTTAGCGTGATATTGCTCGCGATGGCGTGCGACATGCTGATTGGCAGCGCGTCGGCGAAGTGGGCGATCCTGTCGCCGATTTTGGTGCCGATGTTCATGTTGCTCGGCATCGCGCCGGAGGCGACTCAAGCAGCCTATCGCGTCGGGGATTCGACGACGAACATGATCACGCCGTTCATGAGCTATTTCCCGCTGATCCTGGTGATGGCGCGCAAGTACATGCCGGACTACGGGATCGGGTCGATGGTGGCGCTGATGCTGCCTTACACGGTCGCGTTCTTCCTGGGCTCAGGCGCGTTCTTCGTCGGGTGGTACATGCTCGGCCTGCCGTTCGGGCCGGGGGTGGAGAGTGTTTATGTGCCGGGGGCGCGCCCTTAGGAGACTGACATCGTCAGCATGTCACTCATGATTGCGTTCAGGTCGAAGTCCTTCGGCGTGTAAATGCGCGCGACGCCGAGTGCTTTGAGGTCGGCTTCGTCTTCGGGGGGGACGATGCCGCCGAGGATGACGGGCGTGTCCGTGATGCCCGCTGCTTTCAGTTCGCGCATGACTTCGGCGACGAGTTCTTTGTGGCTGCCGGAGAGGATCGAGAGGCCGATGACGTGGGGCTTCTTTTCTTTTGCGGTCTTCGCGATTTCGGCGGGCGTGAGGCGGATGCCGTCGTAGGCGACGGTGAAGCCGCAGTCGCGGGCGCGGTAGGCGATTTGCTCGGCGCCGTTCGAGTGGCCGTCGAGGCCGGGCTTTGCGACCAGCAGCGACGGTGCGCGGCCGAGTTTCGCGGCGGCGGCTTTCGCTTTCTCGCGAAGGGCGCCAATCGCTTCATCGTTCGAGAGGCGCGGGCTTGCGGCGACGCCCGTGGGCGCGCGGAATTCGCCGAAGGCTTGGCGGAGCGTGCCCGCCCACTCGCCGGTCGTGACGCCCGCTTTGGCGCACGCGATCGAGGGTTCCATGATGTTGCGGCCGCTGGTGGCGGCGGCGCGGAGGGATTCGAGCGCGGCAGCGACGGCTTTGGCGTCCCGTTGTTTGCGCCACGTATTTAGGCGTTCGATTTGGTCGCGTTCGGCGGAGGCGTCGACGGTGACGACGGCGGAGGAGCCGCCGGTGAGGCCAGGCGCAGCAGACTCTTTGTAGGCGTTGACGCCGACCACGGTTTGGTCGCCGGATTCGATCGCGGCGACGCGGGCGGCGTTCGATTCGACGAGGCGTTCTTTGATGTAGCCGGTTTCGACCGCTTTGATTGCGCCGCCCATTTGGTCGATGTGCGCTAGTTCGGCGAGGGCTTCGCGCTTCAACTCTTTGACCTTTGCCTCGATCACGGGCGAGCCGTCGAGCAGGTCGCCGTATTCGAGCAGGTCGGTTTCGAGCGCCAGGATTTGTTGCGCGCGAAGGGACCATTGCTGATCCCAAGGCCTGGGGAGACCGAGCGCTTCGTTCCACGCGGGGAGCTGCACGGAGCGCGCGCGGGCGTTCTTCGATAGCGTGACCGCCAGCATCTCAAGCAGGATGCGGTAGACGTTGTTTTCCGGCTGCTGTTCGGTCAAGCCCAGCGAGTTCACCTGCACGCCATAGCGGAACAGCAGATCCTTTTCGTTCGTCACCCCGTAACGCTTGCGGCCGACTTCATCCCACAGTTCGGTAAAGGCGCGCATCTTGCATACTTCGGTCACGAAACGGATGCCGGCGTTGACGAAGAACGAGATGCGGCCGAAGACGCGGCCCAAATCGGCGTCGGGGACTTGGCCGGTTCTCTTCACTTCGTCCAGGATCGCGGTGGCGGCGGCGAGCGCGTAGGCGAGTTCCTGCACTGGCGTCGCGCCCGCTTCCTGCAGGTGATACGAGCAGACGTTGACCGGATTCCATTTCGGCAGTTCGCGGTAGGTAAAGGCGATCATGTCGGCGGTGAGTTTCAACGACGGCCTCGGCGGGAAGATGTAGGTGCCGCGCGCGAGGTACTCTTTGATGATGTCGTTCTGCGTCGTGCCTTGCAGATCCTTGCGCGCGACGCCGTGTTCGTCGGCGACCGCGATGTAGAGCGCGAGCAGCCAGGGAGCCGTCGCGTTGATCGTCATCGACGTGTTCATCGTCTGAAGCGGGATCGCGTCGAACAGCGCGCGCATGTCGCCCAAATGCGCGACGGGGACGCCGACTTTGCCGACTTCACCTTTGGCTTTGGGATCGTCCGAGTCGTAGCCCGTTTGCGTCGGCAGATCGAACGCGACGGAGAGGCCGGTCTGTCCGCGCGAGAGGTTTTGGCGATAGAGCGCGTTCGACGCCTTCGCGGTCGAGTGACCCGCGTAGGTGCGGAAAATCCAAGGTTTGTCACGCATCAGTCTCGCCCTCGCTGCGGTGCAGCAAGGGCGATTTAGCAGGAGACGCGGCCGGCCTGCAAATCAGGTGCCGCGGACCCAGCGAACTTTGGGGTCGTTGAAGTTTACGACGTCGCCGAGTTCGTAGACGTTTTTATAGCCGTAACCGTAGAGGTTGATGAAGGTTTGGATGTTGAGCGCGACTTGGACCATCTTCATCACGACCGGCGGCGCGTTGTTTTCGAAGTTGTTGTTGCAGTAGATCAGGATGCGCGTGTTCGGGTCGCGGATGGCGGCCGCGAGAGCCGGCGCTGTGAAATCCGTTAGGCTCACGTTGATCGCGCCTGCGATGTGGCCTTGGCGGTAGGCCTCTGCCGAGCGCGCGTCGAGGATGATCGTGTTCGGTTCGCGCGCCATCGCTTGGAACTGAGCCAGCGTGACGAGACGGTTTGCGCGGTAGACGCGGACTTCTTGCGATAGGTCCTGGAAGCCTACGAAGTCGATTTGGCCGCCGGTTGTAGCGGTCGATTTCGGGGCTGCGATCGCGAAGGTCATGAAGCCGACGCTCAACAGGGCACACGACAAGACTGCGATGTTTCTCATGGCACTTCCCTCTCCAAGGTCTGCGCCATGTGGCCTCGCGCTTGCGGCGGGAATGGGGCGGGCTTGGGGCGGATTTCGGCCCGTTCGATTAAGACGTCGTAATCCCGATCGTTACCGCGGCTTGAAAACCGGTCGTTGCGTCGCCGGTGAAGCGGGGGGTCATAGCGGTTAACTGCTCAGCCGTGTTGTCGGCGAAAATGCCGTCGCGGTCGAGCGGACTGCCCGCGAGGTTAGCGACGCTCGCGGCGTAGAGCGGGTTTGTCGTGTAGAGCGACTTCGATACATCGCCTGGCATCGCGAGTTGCGAGGTGAGCAGGCTGTTCTTCACGCCGGTCGCGGCTGTCAAGTTCGCGAATACTTCGAAGTGAATGTGGGGCGTGCGTCCCGCGTAGCAGCCTGGGAAGACGGTCGTAAACTTCACCTGGCCGCTTGCGTCCGTCACGCCGATGCCGCGCAGATAGTTGCGGTCTTCGATCTCGTAGAGCGAGTATTTGCCGAGAGCGTCGCAGTGCCAGGCGTACACGACGTGATTCGCGAGCGGTGCGCAGGCTTTCGCCACGTCGACGAGCGTTATCGTGAGGTCGAGTTGCGCGCCCTCGGCGACGGCAGTCATGCCGGCGAAGCTCGTGCGCAGATCGCTGCGGGCAATGCCGCTTTGCGTGAGCACGTTCAGCGTCGCGCCGTTGCGCGCGTTCGAGCCGTCAGCGGGGAATGGGCCGTTCGTCTCAGCCGGGATCTTGATGCAGGTGCTGCCGTCGGCCGCTTTACCTGTGCGGTTGGGTTCGCTTTGGCCGGGTGGGCCGAAGCCGCAGGCGGACAGCAGTGCGCCGGTTGCGGCTACGCCGCCGAGGTGCAAGATCCGGCGGCGGGCGATGATCGTTGCGAGGTCGCGTGACAGGCCGTGATCGTGCATGCGCGTCGAGCCTCCGTTGGCTCACCCAGCATACACAATATTGCGGCTGTCAAAGATCGTTCGTGAAGACGAGCTTCGGTCCTGCGTCGGTCATCGCGTCCGCGGCTTGCGTGAACGGCACGACGCGGGTGGTGACGTGCTCTGGGTGGAAGTGGCCGTGGGCGCAGGCGTCGAGCACGTCAGGCAGGTTCGCGCGTGCGTGCACGCGGCCGGTGATGAACGTGATGCCTTTGCCGTACATTTTCGTGAGTGGGACCGGCGTCGGGCCGAAGTAGATCGCGACGCTGGTGCAAACCCCGTTCGGCGCGGTCGAGGAGATAGCGAAGTCGAGAGCGTCCACGTTGCCTGCGGCGTCGACCGTGATGTCGAACTGTTCGGGGCCGCCGTTGAGCGCGAGTGGCGAACCGCCGGCGCTGAGCTTCGGTGTGCCGCGGCGGTCGGCGAGGTGCAGCGGTTCTGCGGTCGCGCCGAGGCGCGTGGCTACGGCGCGGCGGACGGGGTCGTCGTCGAGATAGAGTACGCGGCCCGCCCCGCAGGCGACTGCGGCGCCAGCTGCGTAAAGGCCCACGCTTTGCGCGAGGCCGCCGAGGATGAGGACGTTCGCGCCCGCGCGTGCTTTCAGATGAGGCGCGACAGCGCGCCAGCCGTCGGGGACATTGTCGGCGGCGCTCGCGACGGCGATGGGGTCCAGCGTTGCAGGCAAGCGTACGAGCATGTGATCGGCGAAGGGCACCAGCATGCGTTCGGCGAGCGCGCCGCCGTATTCGACGCCGCTGGTCGGCTTGAGGCCGTAGGCGGCGCGTGGGGCGAAGGCTTCGCAGGTGTTCGTGTAGCCGCGCCTGCAGGCATCGCAGCGGCCGCAGGAGAGTTGGAACGAGACGACGACGCGCTCACCCGGTTTCGCGTTCGCGTTGGGACCGGCGTCCACGACTTCAGCGACAGCTTCGTGGCCGAACGCGAATGGGCCTGGGTAGGGCACGACGCCGGCAGCGATGTAGAGGTCAAGGTCGCAGCGCGCGACGGCGATCGGCTTTACGATCGCGTCGGTGTCGGCCGTGAGCTTTGGCGCCGGTACGTCGTGCCACTCGAACTTTCCGGGCTTGATGAACGTGAGTTGGCGCATCATGCATGCTCTTTCGCTGCACGGTTAGCGAGCAATGCCGCTGTGACCGCGAGGACGATGGCGGTGGCGGCGTGGCGGGCGACGATTAACGGCGACGCGTGGTGGGAGGCGGTCAGGATCGCGTCGCCCACGGGCATCACGATTGCGACCGTCGCGAACAACGCGAGAGCGCGTGTGTTGCCGAGCCAAAGTAGCGCGAGCGCGAAGAGCCCCAGGAACGCTGCACGTAGCGCATAAACTTGTACGAAGCCGCCGTTCGCCGGGTCGGTGAGCGGCAGGCCCATGTAGACCGCGAAACCTGCTGGGTCGGCGAACGCCCGGAAGGTGTTCAGCAGCATGAAGAGGCCGAGCAAAAGCACGAGCCAGGTCGAGGGTTTGGTCCAGGCGTTTGTGGCCATCGGCGCGTTCCTTTGGTTTGGGTGCTAACGTCGCCTCGCGCAGGCGCGGGCACAAACGCGCTTTCTTTTCGATACGTGAAATGATTTCATCTGTCTGATGAAAGAGAGCGACGAACTGCCCCCGCTTACCGCTTTGCGCGCCTTTCACGCCGCGGGGCGGCTTGGCAGTTTTCAGGAGGCTGCGCGCGCGTTGAACGTGACGCCGTCGGCGGTCAGTCATCAGATTCGTTCGCTGGAAGAGTGGCTTGGCGCGGCGCTGTTCACGCGCGGGGCGCGGCGGATCGAGCTGACGAAAGCAGGCCGCGCCTTTCTGCGCGATACCGACTTGGCGTTCGCGCGGCTTTCGACCGCGTCGAAGCGCTTGCGGGCGAGCGGCGGCAAGCAACTTCGCGTGAGCGCATTGCCGCTGATCACCGGTGCTTGGCTGATCCCGCGGTTGCATCACTTCGAAGCGAAGCATCCCGGCATTTCGCTTGAGATCGAAACAACGAACCGGGTTTCGGATTTAGATCGCGATGGCGTCGATGTCGCGATCCGGAATTTGCGCACGCCTACGCCGGGGCTCGTGGCGCGTAAGCTGTTGGACGTTCGCGGTGTGCCGGTGTGTGCGCCGAAGTTGCTCGGTGCGTTGAAGACGCCTGCCGATTTGGCGCAGCAGACATTGATCCACATCACCGCGCGGCCGGAAGCTTGGCCTTCGTGGCTGGCGGCTGTGGGCGTGCCGGGTCTCAAGGGCAAACGCGATTTGTCGTTCGATACGATACCTGCGGCTCTCGACGCAGCTGTTCGCGGGCACGGGGTTGCGCTCGGTATGCATCCGCTGGTGTGGGAGGCCGATGTTGCAAAGGATCTCGCCGTGCCGTTTGCACCAAAGGTTGCGAGCGTCTCGTCTTACTACGTCGTTCACCGCAAAGCGGACGGCGGGCGGGCGGAGGTCAAGGCGTTCGTCGATTGGATCACGAAGGAAATGGCTGCGTTCCGGGCGAAGCACAAGGCGATGCCGGTACGCAGTTGACTGACGCGCAGGCTTGTCACTTCATGCAGGCCGATCAATGAGAGAGTTTTCATGCACCGCATCGCTGCTGCAATCGTTGCTTTCATTCTGCTTCCGCTCGCCGCTTGCGCGACGGAGCAAGCTGTTGCTCCCGTATCGCCTACGGCCGGGACAGACGCCGTCGCTTCGTGGGAGAAGTGGCGGGCGGCCGAGAACGCGGCTTGGGCGACGAACGAGTTTGCGATTCTGAAGATCGACGATGCGATTTACCTGAATGAGGGCCAGAGCGCTTGGCTCGATGCGCGCAAGCAGAAGATGCTCGAATACAAGTGGGCGCTGGGCACCCCGCGCGGCCGTCACTTTGTGATCACGTACGAAGACGGCAAAGCGATTGTCGGAAACAACGGCAAGAGCGAGACGTTTCCGCTCGACAAGATGCAGCGCGTGAACTTGGCGCAGGGGACCGACGTGCGCTTTGCACTGACGCAGGTGAACCCCGGCGTGAGTGGGTTGCGCGTGATGGTCTATAATCAGGGCCATCCGCTGGCGAAGAACTTCGCGGGGCTGGAGCACTTTGCATACAATCCCGATGCGGTCGTCGAGGCTACGTTCGAGGCGTCGCCGAGTGCGGAGGGCGTGGACTTTCAGACTTCGCGTGGATGGTTGAAGCGGATCAACCGCGTCGGGTACGCGTCGTTCACGCTCATGGGCACGCCGGTGAAACTCGGTATGTACAGCGACGAGGCCGATCCGAAGCAGGTGAAGCAACTCTCCGCGTTCTTTCTCGACGAGTTGTCGGGGAAGGAGACCTACGGTGTAGGGCGGTACCTCGACATCGACGTGAACGGGTTGCCGGCCGCGCTCACGATCGACTTCAACCGCGCGTACAATCCGAATTGCGCGCGGTCGCCGCATTACAATTGCCCCTATGCAGTCGAGAAACTTCCGCTGGCGCTGCGGGCTGGGGAGAAGATTCCGCCGAAACACTGAGTGTTGCGGCGCAGCACGTTTTGTAGAAATATTGCGTGATTTACCCTCATTGACGCAATATTCTGCGTCATCAACAGGCTTTCGTTGGGGATACTTGCGGAAACGCCGTATTGCAGTGCACAACAGTGGCGTGATATTCGGCCGGCTGAAATCCCCTCAAAGGCGGAGCTTGAACCCCAATGTCAGCAGCGGTGGCCACGGTCGTGAAAGATAAGCCCGCTTACAAGGATCTGTACGAGATCGGCGAGATTCCGCCGCTCGGCTATGTGCCTTCGAAAATGTATGCGTGGGCGATCCGCAAGGAACGGCACGGCGAGCCCGAGAAGTCGATGCAGATCGAGGTCGTGCCGACGTGGGAACTCGACAGCCACGACGTGCTCGTTCTCGTGATGGCAGCGGGCGTGAATTACAACGGCGTATGGGCGGGCCTCGGCACGCCGATCTCGCCGATCGACGGGCACAAGAATCCGTATCACGTCGCGGGCTCCGACGCGTCGGGCATCGTGTGGGCCGTGGGCTCGAAGGTAAAGCGGTGGAAGGTCGGCGACGAGGTCGTCATCCATTGCAATCAGGACGACGGCGACGACGAAGAGTGCAACGGCGGCGATCCGATGTTCTCCCCCTCGCAGCGCATTTGGGGCTATGAGACGCCAGACGGTTCGTTCGCGCAGTTCTGCCGCGTGCAGGACAGGCAACTGATGGAGCGGCCGAAGCATCTGACGTGGGAAGAGTCGGCTTGCTACACGCTGACGCTGGCCACCACGTACCGCATGTTCTTCGGACACCGTCCGCACATTTTGCGTCCAGGTCACAATGTACTGGTGTGGGGTGCGTCGGGCGGGTTGGGTTCGTTCGCGGTGCAGCTTTGTGCGGTGTCGGGCGCGAATGCCATCGGCATCATCTCCGACGATACCAAGCGCGACTTCGTTATGAGCCTTGGTGCCAAGGGCGTTATCAATCGCAAGGATTTCAAATGCTGGGGCGCGATGCCGCAAGTCGGCACGCCCGAGTACGACGCGTGGACGAAAGAGGCGCGTAAGTTCGGCAAGGCGATCTGGGATATTACGGGCAAGGGCAACGACGTCGACTTCGTGTTCGAGCATCCCGGCGAGGCAACGTTCCCGGTGTCGTGCCTCGTCGTGAAGCGCGGCGGCATGGTCGTCTTCTGCGCCGGCACGACGGGCTACAACATCACGTTCGACGCGCGTTATGTGTGGATGCGCCAGAAGCGCATTCAGGGTTCGCATTTTGCTAACCTGCAGCAGGCGTCCCAGGCGAACCGGCTCGTCGTCGAGCGGCGCATCGATCCGTGCATGTCGGAAGTGTTTGCCTGGAACGACATCCCAAAGGCGCACACGAAGATGTGGAAGAACGAGCACTTGCCCGGCAACATGGCTGTGCTCGTCAATGCCGTGAAAACGGGCATGCGCACGTTCGAGGATGCGGTCGAGGCGGGTAAGCGCTGAACTTCCGGCGCGTTGTGCAACGGGCCGGAATCGACATACGCTGGACCCCATGAACTCGCACAATCACCGCTCGACGTCTGAAGCCTTGATCGAGATCGTGGACGCATTTCCGAGCGAGGAGATGACGCTTCAGGATTTGATGGATGGATTGGGCGAGCGGAGCTTCGGCTTTGTGTTGCTGCTGTTCGGCGTGCTGAGTGCGATTGCGATCGTGCCGGGCTTGGCCACCGTCACGGCCATCCCATTGCTGTTCTTCGGACTGCAGATGTTCGTTGGTTACCGGACGCCGTGGCTGCCGAAGTTCATCTCCGAGCGCAGCTTCGCGAAGGCCGATCTCTTGGCCACAATCAAGCGCGCCGTGCCCGCGATGCGGTGGGTCGAGAAGATTTGCAAGCCGCGCTTGTTGTTTCTGACAGGGCGGTTTGCCGAACGACTGCTTGGGCTGCTGGTGTTCATACTTGCTGCCGTTATCGCGCTTCCCGGGCCAGGTACGAATTTCATGCCCGGCGTCGCGATTGCATTTATGGCGATTGCGATTATCGAGCGCGACGGGTTGATGGTGCTTATCGGGATGCTCGTCTCGGCGTTTGCGCTCTATCTTGGTTACTTGGGGCTGCATCTTGTGATCACGGAAGTGCTGCCGTGGGTATGGGAGCATACGCAGCAGCTTTGGAAATCCGTCGCGGGCGCATACTTCCAATAAACGTTGCAGAGGCTTTGTGTTTGCGCTCTTGTTGCGGCGCACAACATCGCTCCCCAAGGACGCCATGCAGACCTCAGACTTGTTAGCTGCCGTTCGCTCCGCCGTTGCTGCCGCCGATACGCTCTATCTCAAAGCGAAGATCGGCGTGCGGGCGATCGTGAAAGACGCCGGCGGCGTCGACAATGCGCAGCACGAGGCGCACGGGCTCGCTTGGCTTTGGACTTACGTCGAAGCGCAGCGCCAGATGCTCAAATGGGCGGAGCGGCTTAAGGCCGATGGCAAGTTTGGCGACTTCGAACAACTTCTACTGCGCGCGGCGGTGAGCGAGTACGCGAACCAGATCGTGTTCGGCATTCCGATGAGCCAGAGCGAGATCGTGCGTCCGGTGGACTTCGGTGTCTCCGGCGAAGGCGTCGTGGACTACATCAGATCGGTTGGGCCGTTGATGGGCGGGCTCGACGCGCAGACGAAGGCGCGGATCGCAGCGCTGATTGCTGAGAACTCCAACGCGGCAACGTTCGGCGAGGTGGGGCTCGAGGACGAGATGACGCTCGTGCGCGATCAGTTCCGCAAGTTCGTCAGCGATAAGGTCGGCCCCCACGCGCATCAATGGCACCTGAAGGATCAGCTGATCCCGCTCCCGGTCGTCGAGGAAATGAGCGCGCTTGGCGTGTTCGGGCTTACGATTCCGGAGGCGTTCGGTGGCGCTGGTTTGGGCAAAACGGCGATGTGCGTCGTCTCTGAGGAGCTTTCGCGCGGATACATCGGCGTCGGTTCGCTGGGTACGCGGTCGGAGATTGCGGCCGAGTTGATCCTGGGCGGCGGCACGGATGCGCAGAAACAGCATTGGCTGCCGAAGATTGCTTCCGGCGAGATATTGCCGACGGCGGTGTTCACCGAGCCGAACACAGGTTCCGATCTGGGCTCTCTGCGCACACGGGCGGTGCGCGACGGCGACGTTTGGAAGGTGACCGGCAACAAGACGTGGATTACCCACGCGGCGCGCGCCGATCTGATGACGCTGCTCGTGCGCACGAATCCGACTGCGCCGGGGTACAAGGGCTTGTCGATGTTGCTGGCGCCGAAGCCGCGCGGGGGCGATGGCAATCCGTTTCCGGCAAAAGGCATGACGGGCGGCGAGATCGAGGTGCTCGGCTATCGCGGCATGAAGGAGTACGAAATCGGCTTTGACGGCTTTGAGGTGCCGCACGCCAATTTGCTCGGCGGCGAAGAGGGGCAAGGCTTTAAGCAGCTGATGGTCACGTTCGAGTCCGCGCGCATACAGACCGCGGCGCGTGCAATCGGGGTCGCGCAGTCCGCGATGGATTTGGGGTTGCGCTACGCGCTTGACCGGCAGCAATTCGGGAAGGCGATCTACGGCTTCCCCCGGGTTGCCAACAAGATCGCCATGATGGCGGTCGAGATCATGATCGCGCGCCAGCTCACCTATTTTGCTGCGCGCGAGAAAGACGCAGGCCGGCGGTGCGACCTGGAAGCCGGGATGGCGAAGCTGCTCGCCGCGCGCGTCGCGTGGGCTGCCGCCGACAACGCCGTGCAGATCCACGGCGGCAACGGGTTTGCGTTGGAGTATCCGGTCAGCCGCGTGCTCTGCGACGCGCGCATCCTCAACATCTTCGAGGGGGCGGCGGAAATTCAGGCGCAGGTTATCGCGCGGCGGTTACTTGAGGATGCGAACTAAGCGGCGACGACTGTGATGCGGCCGCCGCTTTTCGTGCGCGCCTTGCGCTTCACAAGGATTTCGACGTCGCGGTCGAGCGCCGTGAGCAACTCCATCAGACGCTCGACCGAAAACCCCTCGAGCTTATAGTTCAAGAGCGCCGACACTTTTGGCTGACCCAGGCTGAGAACCCCGGCAGCGGCCGTTTGTGTCAGACTACGTTCCTTGATCGCCTCATTGAGCAGAAACGCAAGCCGCAGTTTTGTCTTTCGCTCCTCAGCGTCCGGGAAACCGAGATCGGCAAACACGTTGCCGCTGCCGCGCGTGATCTCGATTGAGGAGCTAGTTTTCGTCTTTGCCATATTGAGCCTCGTACAGTTCCTTTGCCGCCTTCAATCGTGTTTCCACGAGATGTACATCGGACAATGGTGTCTTGCGCCCAGCGTGCGACTTCTTTTGGAAGGCGTGAAGCACGAAGACCGCTCGCTTAAATCGCACCGTGTAAACGGCCCGATAGGCGTTGCCGTCGAACGCTTCGACAATCTCGAACACGCCACTTCCTTGCCCTTTCCACGTCTTGGCATTCGAGTGCGTCCCTCCAAACTGGGCCACCCCTAGCGCGTTGCCCATATCACCAACGACGCTCTCCGGGAATGCAAGCAAATCGCTCTTTGCCGAGCCCACCCATAAGAGCGGCCGTTCGCCAGGTACCGGGTGACGCGCCATTGCGTTTTATCCCATAAATGGGATATGGTGTCAACGCCTATTTCCATCTCCGACATAGTGGCCTTGTGACGGCTGACGCTTGAGCCTTTCAGATGGGCGCGCCAGGCTGGCGTGTCATGTTCTATTTCCTCTCGAAAATCGTTTGGTTCTTTGTCACGCCGTCGAACGCGCTCGTGACGATCACGCTGCTCGGCCTGTTGCTGATGCAGACGAGGCTCCCTGTTCTTGGAGCGCGATTGGCCGCCGGTGGTGCGATCGGGTTGCTGGTCGCGGGGCTTTCGCCGCTCGGCAATGCTTTGATCCTGCCGCTTGAGGAGCGGTTTCCGGCTTATCGCGATGATGGGGTGCCGGTCACGGGCTTCATTGTGCTTGGCGGAACTTACGATACCGAGGTCACGAACGAGCGCGGGCAGATGGCGTTGAACGAAACGGGGGAGCGGATCGTGGCCCTTGGCGATCTGGCGCGGCGCTATCCGGCGGCGCGCATTATCTATGCTGGCGGCGGCAGCGAGTTCACGCCCGATACGACGCCTGAGGCGACACTGGTTCAAAACACGATCGCAGCGGTTGGCGTCGATCCCTCTCGCATTGCCTATGACCGGCAGTCGCTGAACACGTATCAGAACGCGGTCTACGCGAAGAAGATCGCGCGGCCGCAAGAGGGCGAGCGTTGGCTTGTCGTGACGTCGGCCTTCCACATGCCGCGCACGATGGGCGTGTTCCGTAAGGCCGGGTTTGCCGTCGTGCCCTACCCCGTCGACTATCGCACCGCGGGTGACGTCGCGCTGGTGCGACCGTTCGGATTTGTGGGCGAAGGACTTCGGCGCACCGACATCGCGGCGAAGGAGTGGGCCGGCTTGCTCTCGTACTACCTCTCCGGCAAAAGCGATGACGTATTTCCGGCACCCTGATTCGCGGAGGTTTCCATGGCCGACGGCGGCTTCTGGCAGTTGTTCCGGGTGCGTGAAAAGGACAATCTGGAATTCTGGGTTTCGCACTTGATCGTGCTCGCGTCGACCGTGGCCGGCGTCTATCTGGCGGCAAGCGCCGGTTTCGATACTGCGGTTGCGTTCGAGAAAATGCAAAGCGACAAGCAAGGCTTCTACATGCGCCGCGCGCTCGCCGACGAACTCGCCGACAATCTGAAGGAGGCCGAGAAGTGGACCGGCTACTTCATCGAGGGCGACGCGTGGCGGTTCGAGGGCCGGGTGGAGGACTATCCGCTGCAGACCTATGTCTGGGATGCGATGAAGGTGAACGACGCCACGCTGCAGCTGCCGCCGAAGGTGTTGACGGGGATTAGGCGCTTCTACCGCATGACGAACCTCAGGGTACGCGACATGGTTAGCCGGACCGGTGCCTCGCGCTCCGCGGCGGAAGAACTGCGCAAGGATGTGAAACGCATGCGGGCGGATGTGGTGCCGTTGCTGGCAAACGATACGAAGGACTTTGCGTCGCGGTTGACTGCGCGTGGCATCAACGTCAATTGATGCGGACGGCCCGGCGGTCTAGAGTCCGACCATGCTTACTGGGAAAATCTTGGTCCTTGTTGCGACCGGCGCCGTCGCGCTGGTGCTGATCGGCGGCCTCTACAGCCTCTATCGCGGTGGCGATTTTTCGCGCAGCTATTCGAACAAGCTGATGCGGCTGCGCATCGTGGCGCAGTTTGTCGCCATCGTCGTCATCATGAGCGTGCTTTACTTTTGGGGTCGCGGCCCCGGCGGACCTTAAAGACCATGGTCGTTTTGAACCGCATCTACACGCGCACCGGCGACAAGGGAGACACGGCGCTCGGTTCCGGCAAGCGCGTGCCGAAGTACGATCTTCGGATCGAGGCTTACGGTACGGTCGATGAGACGAATGCGTGCGTTGGCGTTGCGCGGTTGAGTGCGACCGGCGACCTCGGTCAGATGCTCGCGCGGGCACAGAACGATCTCTTCGATCTGGGCGCCGATCTTTGCGTGCCGGAAGACGGGAGCGAGATCGCGAAGAAGGCCCTGCGGATTGCTGAGGCCCAAGTCGAGCGGCTTGAGCGCGAAATCGATGCGATGAACGAGAAGTTGCAACCGCTGCGCTCTTTTGTGCTGCCGGGCGGGACGCCGGCTGCGGCAAATCTTCACGTCGCGCGTACGGTTTGCCGCCGCGCCGAGCGGTTGATCGTGAAGTTGAGCGAGAGCGAGATGATCGGCGCTTCGGCGATCAAGTACACGAATAGGCTGTCGGATTTCCTGTTTGTCGCAGCGCGATTTGCGAATTTGAGCACCGGCGACGTGCTGTGGGTGCCGGGCGCAAACCGGGGCTAAACTTTCCGTCAGTTGTGTTCGTGTTTCGGGTGGCTACAGTCCGCCACCTTTTCCTTTTCAAGGAGACGAACGATGCGCAGATTACTGGGCGCCGCTCTTCTTTCGATCACAGCGGCGGCGGCGACCGCGGCGCCTACGGCACCGGTTGCAGTATTTCAAACGGGGATTTCGCGCGTCGAACTCACTGCCGTCTTGTCGTCGCATGGGCTAACCGTCAGCGACTCGACGACGAAAGACTCTGATCCTTGGCTGCTCGCCAAAACACCCAAGGGCACCGAATTCTACATCAACATGTACGACTGCGCGGGTGACGGCGCCGACGGCCGGCGCTGTAACAATCTGCAGTTCCTGGCGCAGTGGGAGTTGACGAAGAACGCGAACGTCGATTCGGCAAACACCTATAATCAGAAGTTCGTGTTCGGCCGGGCCTATCTGAACAAGGACGGCTCGCGCTTCATGTTCGACTATTCGATCAGCATCAAAGACGGGGTCACGGCCGGCAACCTCAAGCGGCACGTGGACAACTGGCTTCGCGTGCTGGACGACGTCCGGGCACAGCTCAAAGTCTAGGGTTCCCGTAAGCCCATCGCGTGTTGCAGCCGTGTCGGCTAAAGTCGGCGCGGCTGTAACATTTCCGGGACTTCTAACTCATGGTCTTCCTGCCGCTCAAGGACGACAATCCGCTCCGCATCATTCCGTTCCAGTACATGACCGTCGCGCTGATCGTAATCAACGTCATCGTGTTCATGTGGCAGGATTCCGTCGGGCAGAAGGGACTCGTTGACGTAGCAATGAGTGCGGGCGTTATCCCGACGTCGTTGTTCGGCGTTTCGAAAATTCCGCCGGGCTTCGGCTTTCTGCCGCCGGAAGCGACGCTTGTGACCTACATGTTCTTGCACGGCGATTGGTGGCACCTGATCGGGAACATGCTGTTTCTGTGGGTTTTCGGCGACAACATCGAAGACGCGATGGGCTCGCTTCGCTTTCTGTTCTTCTATTTGTTCTGCGGGATCGCGGCGGGGCTTGCGCATGCCTATGCCAATATCGGATCGGACGCGCCGCTGATCGGGGCGTCGGGCGCGACGTCGGGGATCGTCGGGGCCTATCTGATGCTCTATCCGCGTGTGCGGATGTGGGCGCTGGCTTTCATGCGCATCCCGCTGAAGATTCCCGCCTACTTGGTGATCGGCGCGTTCATCGCGACGCAGTTGTATTTCATTTTCTCAGGCATCGAAGACAACACAGCGTGGTGGGCGCACTTGGGCGGCCTGGCCGCTGGCGTGGTATTGATCATCGGCTTTAGACGGCCCGGTACGCCGCTGTTTGCCGGAGCCCCGGACCGCTAGGTCCAGGCCCTGGCTCGCCCGGCAGGGTTCCCAGGGCCGAAACCCTAACAAACGCGGTTTCGTTGACACCTTTGGCGGTTGCACGTAATTTGTGCACCGCACAATTACGGAAATTCCATGTGGGCCCCGGGCGCGCTCCTCAGCCGCCCCACTGGCCCGATCCAGCGGAGAGATAAAGCCTGATGAAGGTGCTTGTGCCCATCAAGCGCGTGGTCGACTACAACGTGAAAATCCGCGTGAAAGCGGACCAAACGGGTGTCGATCTCGCGAACGTCAAGATGTCGATGAACCCGTTCGACGAGATCGGGGTCGAGGAAGCGATCCGGCTCAAGGAAAAGGGCGTTGCGACCGAAATCATCGCGGTGTCCGTCGGCCCGCAGGAATGCCAAGAGACCATCCGCACCGCGCTCGCCATGGGGGCCGACCGCGGCATCCTGGTGAAGGTGCCGCATGAGGTGGAGCCGATCGCTGTCGCCAAGATCATCGCGGCGATCGCGAAGGCCGAAGGGCCGCAGCTCATTATCCTGGGCAAGCAAGCGATCGACGACGACTGCAATCAGACGGGTCAGATGCTGGCGCAGCTGTTGGGTTGGCCGCAGGGCACGTTCGCTTCGAAGATCGCGATTGAGAGTGGCAAAGCGGAAGTGACGCGCGAGGTCGACGGCGGCTTGCAGACCGTGAAATTGAACCTGCCCGCGATCGTTACGACGGATCTGCGTTTGAACGAACCACGCTATGCGTCGTTGCCGAACATCATGAAGGCGAAGAAGAAGCCGATCGAAGACAAGTCGGCCGCTGATTACGGCGTCGACGTTACGCCGCGCCTCAAGGTTCTCAAAGTCAGCGAGCCGCCAAAGCGCAAGGGCGGCGTGAAGGTCAAGACCGTGCAGGAACTCGTCGATAAGCTGAAGAACGAAGCGGGGGTCATCTGATATGGCCGTTCTTCTCGTAGCCGAACACGACAACAAATCGCTCAAGGATGCGACGGCAAAGGCGCTGAGCGCGGCCGTGGCATTGGGCGGGCCGGTGGACATTCTCGTCGCCGGTCTGGGTGCGAAAGGCGTCGCGGATGCTGCGGCGAAGCTCAATGGCGTGTCGAAGGTGATCCTGGCGGACGATGCGCAGTATGCGAACCAGCTTGCCGAGAATATGGCTTCGCTGATCGTGGAACTGGCGGGCAAGTACGATGCCGTGCTGTCGCCGGCATCGACCAGCGGCAAGAACTTCATGCCGCGGGTCGCAGCCGCACTCGACGTCGCGCAGATTTCCGAGATCGTTTCGGTCGACGGGCCGGACACGTTCACGCGGCCAATCTACGCCGGCAACGCGATGCAGCAGGTGCAGGCGCCCGCCGGTGCGAAGAAGGTGATCACCGTTCGCTCCACGACGTTCAAAGCGGCGGAAGCGACAGGGTCTGCGCCGGTCGAGACGATCGGTGCTGGACAAAACCCCGGCATTTCCGAATTCGTGAAGGACGAGCTGTCGAAATCGGAAAGGCCGGAGCTGGCGGCTGCGCGCGTTGTCGTGTCGGGCGGGCGTGGTATGCAATCGGGCGATAACTTCCATTTGCTGGAAAAGGTCGCCGACCGTTTGAAAGCCGCAGTTGGCGCGAGCCGCGCCGCGGTGGATGCGGGCTTCGTTCCGAACGACTACCAGGTCGGTCAGACCGGCAAGGTGGTCGCGCCGGAGCTTTACATCGCCGTCGGCATTTCGGGCGCGATCCAGCATTTGGCTGGCATGAAAGATTCCAAGGTTATCGTCGCGATCAACAAAGACGAAGAGGCGCCCATCTTCCAAGTGGCCGATTACGGCCTTGTCGCCGACCTGTTCAAGGCGGTGCCGGAACTGGACGAAGAGCTGAAGAAGCAGGGCTACTAGGCAAACGGCCGGCCACCCCAAGCAACCGTTATCTGAGCAGGTGTCATGAATATTGAACGTATCGGCATTATCGGCGCGGGCCAAATGGGCAACGGGATTGCCCATGTGTGCGCGCTTGCGGGCTATGACGTCCTGATCAACGACGTAAAGCGCGAGCGGATCGACGCCGCGTTCGAGATCATCTCCGGCAACCTGTCGCGGCAAGTAGCGCGCGGCAAGATTTCGGACGCCGAGAAAGACAAGGCGCTGAAGAGAATCCACGCGGCGCCGTCGCTCGACGATTTTGAGCGGGTGGACCTTGCGATCGAAGCCGCGACGGAAGACGAGAAACTCAAGAAGCAAATCTTCCGTGACCTTTGTCCGAAGCTTTCGAAGAACGCGATGATTGCGACGAACACGTCGTCGATCTCGATCACGCGGCTTGCGGCGGTCACCGACCGGCCGGAGCGCTTCATCGGCCTCCACTTCATGAACCCCGTGCCATTGATGCAGCTCGTCGAGCTCATTCGCGGGATCGCGACGGAGGAAGAGACGTTCACGACGGTGCACGGACTTGTGAAGCGGCTTGGCAAGACGTCGGCGAACTCGGAAGATTTTCCGGCCTTTATCGTGAACCGCATCCTGCTACCGATGATCAACGAAGCCGTGTACACGCTCTATGAGGGCGTCGGCACGGTCGAAGCGATCGACACCGCCATGCGGCTCGGCGCGAACCACCCGATGGGGCCGTTGCAGCTTGCCGACTTCATCGGGCTCGACACGTGTTTGTCGGTGATGCAGGTGCTGTACGAGGGCCTTGCGGATTCGAAGTACCGCCCCTGCCCGCTGCTTGTGAAATACGTCGAGGCCGGTTGGCTCGGTCAGAAGACAAAGCGCGGGTTCTACGACTATCGCGGCGAGAAGCCGGTTCCGACGCGCTAACCGTTCGCGCAGCAACTCACGCCGTTTTTGCCCTTCCCTCGGAGACGCGGGAGGGGCAAGTTGTTTTTGCAGCGACTCTTATAGGGGAAGCCTCATGGCCGACTTCGCAGTTCCCACACTGCCGATGCGCAATCCGAAGGAAACGCGCGCGTTCTACGAGAAGCTCGGTTTCATTTGCGCGCACGAGCAGGAAGGGCCGGATTCGTTCCTGTTCATGATGCGCAACGGCGTTCAAATCCAGTTCTTCGAGGCGCCCGGTATCGACGGCACAATCCGCGACCACACCTGCTACATCTACGTCGACGATCTCGACGCGACGTACAACGCGTTCGGCGCCGCCAAGGTCGGCAAGTTGATGCCGATCGAGCAGAAGCCCTGGGGCGTTCCGGAATTCGTGTTGATCGACGTTAACGGCAACATGCTGCGCGTGGGATGCCCGCGCATGGAAACGTGATCTACGCATGAAAGTCGGCGTTATCGGTCTTGGGCAACGCATCTCCGCCGTCATATCGGCGCTGAAGGCGGCGGGGGCAGAGGTCGAAGTCAGCGGCTATGCAGATCCAGCACCGGTCGGACTCGACCGGCTCAATGAGGAAGGGATCGCCGTCGGTGCGGCTTTCGAGAGCGCCGAGGAACTTCTGACAGCGGGCGTGCATGATCTCATCATGATCGGTTCGCCCAACCATTTGCACGCCGAGCATTTGATGCTGGCGCTCTATGGCTCGAAGCCCGTTTTCGCCGAGAAGCCCGTCGTGCGTACGGAGAGCGAATCCTACGCGCTGGCGCAGCGGCTTTCGAGCGAAGAGACACCGCCATTGTTCGTCGGACTCGTGCTGCGCTCGGCGCCGATTGCGCGCGAGATTCTTTCGATCGTGCGCGAAGGGCATTTGGGACAGATCGTGTCGATCGACGCGACGGAGCATCTGCCGCCGGAGCACGGCGCCTATCTTGCGCGCAACTGGCGGCGCAAGCGCGAGTGGGGCGGCTCGTTCCTGCTCGACAAGGTGTGCCACGACTTCGACATCTTGGGCGAGATCGCGGGTGGGCGGCCGCAGCGCATCGTGAGCTTCGGCGGGCGTGGGATATTCCGGCCGGATCGCGAACCTCTGGCGCGCGAATACTCGGACGGATCGAAGGCGTACGAGAGTTGGCCCGGCGGCTGGGAGGCGGAGCCCGATGCGTTCGCGAGCCAGATGGACGTGACCGACCATCAGACCGCGCTCGTCGAATACGTGAACGGGGTGCAGCTGGCTTTCCACGCCAACACGTGCAGCGCGCTGCGGGAGCGGCGTTGGTATGTGGCGGGGACCGAGGGCACGCTGATCGCCGACATCGACCGCAACACGCTGATGTGGCGGCGGCATCTTGAGCGTACGGCGCCGTTCCGGCGGCAGTTTCCGATCTCGGAGCACGATCACAACGGTGCCGACGTGGCGATGGCGCGCGATCTGATCGCGGCACTCAAAGACGAAACCGCGTTCCCGGTAACACCGTTTCAAGCGATCGAGGCAGGTCTCACCGTCATGGCGATCGATAAGGCGCAAGCTATGGGCCAGGTGATCGACTGCACCGCGATTTGGGATACGCTCGATACGGCGATGAAGGTCGCCTGAGGCTTTGAGCGACTTCTTCGATGGCCACAGCTGGCGAGCGCGCGAGAGTTGTGGTGCCGCAGGACACTTGTGACATTCTTGACTCACGGTCGCTGCGTAACGACTCGCTGCCTTGTGCCCGCAACTCTCATCATCAACGCTTCGTGAGTTCCGACCGATTCGTTTCACGGAGCAAGGAGGCTGGGCATGAGAAAGTTCGCTTTGTCAGCAGGACTGTTGGCATCCGCCGCTACGGCGTTGACGCCTGTCTACGCAAGATCCATCGACGAAAGCCGTACAGAGATCGCTTTTTCCTTCGCGCTGGGTGACGTGGACACGGGCACATTCGATGACGCACGTCTGGGCGTCAACTTCGTGCGCGAAACCTATACCGACTACGACGAAGCGGCGGTCTCCTTGCGTGCATCGAAGTTGAATCTCGTCGACTTCCATTTCGCGGAATCCAGCGAGAAACAGACACTCAACCTTCTCGGAACACCCGTTATGAAAAACGGCGAGTTCCAAACGAACTTCTTGGAGGAACTCACGCAGCAACAGCAGTTCTGGGTTGGCATCGGCGGCGTGATCTTCGTTGGCGGCATTGTTTGCGTGGCAGCAGGCTGCTTGGAGGACGACGATTCCTCATACTCGCCACCACCGCCGCCGCCACCGTCGTAGTGCGCCGACCACGAACTGCATCTTTGTTGGCGACGGCGATGCTGTGCGGCGCCGTCGCCGCGTGTGCGACACCGTCTATAATCACCAGGTCGATTTCGAGCGACAATAGCGCGCTCGCGTTCAGGTTCTGCGGCGGCGCCGGATGCGGCTATCCCAAAACGATCAGGTTCACGCAGGGCGAGTGGGCGCAGATCGTCGCGCCACTTGAAGCACCCGCTTCTTCCTCGTCCGAAGAACGTGAAGGCCTCGCAGCCGTCGTCGGCCGGTTCGAGACTGTGGCCGGCGCGAAAACCGGAGCGGCGACCGATCTCGGCGGCACACTCTTCAACGGGTCGGGTGCCGGGCAGCTCGACTGTTTCTCCGAAGCGAGCAATACGTCCAATCTGTTGGGACTGTTGCAACGACGCGGCGTCTTGCTGTTCCACCGCGTAGAGGAGCCCGCGATGCGCGGTTTCCTGTTCGGAACGCCCGCGTTCGCAGCGCATTCGACCGCTGTTGTTCGCGAGAAGGAAACCGGCGAGCCTTACGCCATCGACAGCTGGTTTTTCGATAACGGGCATGAGGCTGCGGTCGTCGAGTTGGGGCGCTGGAAGTGGGGCTGGAGTCCGGATGGCGCCGCGACGTTCTAGGTCAGACTAGAAGTAGCGCAGCACGCGGACTTCGATCGTGTGGTCGCGTTCGCCGTTCGCCTCGATCGTTCCGTTTGCGACGTAGGGCAGGAAGCGGCCTTCGATTTCGAGCTTCCAGCCTTCGGCGATGCGGGTCGCGAACTCGACGGTTGCCAGCGTCGTTTGCTTCTCGACGTCGAAGATTGCGCCGCCTAGGAAGCTGGTGTCGTCTTGATCGTTGAAGGCGAGCCTTGCGCCTACCATCACGTCATTGTTGAAGATCGTGAACGGCGCGAAGGCGTCGCGGCCGTCGTGGTGGTACTCCGAGATGAGGCCGAGGTCGGCGCTGCTGTCGAAGACCTGGTAGAGCGTGTATTCGAAGCCCGCGGTTGCCGCGAAGAACGTGTCGCCTTGGCCGGCGCGCACGATCGCTTCCAGCTTCAAGAGCCAGGCGTCGAAGGTCGCCTGAACGTCGAGGCCGGTTTGGTCGATCTGGTCGTAGTGCGGCACAAGCACGGGACCGCCGGGAACGAGTGTGGGCACAAGGCGCGGCTCGCGGCCTGTGCCGTGGAAGTGCGAGAGGCCGATGTCGAAGTTGCCCACGCGCTCCTGCCAGCGGAGCGCGAAGTCAACGTGCCGTTCCTCGTCGCCCGACTCGAATACGGTTAGCTCTTCGGCAATGCGCAGCGGAAAGCCGGGGCGGCCTTGCGGCCCTGCAAATGTGCGCTCACGGAAATAGGGCAGCACGAACGCGCTCCAGGTGCCGAAGCCGGTGATGACGTTCAGGTTCACCATCGGCTGGCCGAGCTTGTCTTCTTCGTCGAGCGATTCGACGAGGTCGGTTTGATTGATGATGTCGACTAGATGGCGCGATTCGGCGACGCCCCAGAAGACTTTGCTTAAGCCCACACGCAGGTCCCAATCGCCGGCGTTGTAGAGCCAATTCGCCTCGCGAATGTCCCAATGCGTGCGTTCATCGTCGTCCGCGTCGATGCGGCCGAATGGGATCAACGTCAGCGTGCTTTGCTCGTCCAGCTTCCAGCGCAGTTCGGGTTGGAGCGCGAGCGAAGGGCTGAAGGTGTTGTCGTGTTGGGCCGGAAACTTTGGCTCGGCCGGGTAGATGCGAACTTCGCCCGCGACGTAGCCGGAAAATTCAAGTTCATCAGCTTGCGTGTGTTGAGCAAGAAGAAAACAAACAGCTGTCATCCCGGACGCTAGCGTAGCCCGCTGCGTGAGCAGCGCGGCGAAGCTTGCGAGCCGGGACCCAGGAGGTCGAGCGCTGAGTCCGCTCTCCTGGGTCCCGGCTCGCGCTCCGCTACGCTCCGCTCGGCCGGGATGACAACGCAATCTTGATACCCCCTAAGTGTCCACTCTACCGCAGGCGGCCCAGCGCGTCCGGGTCGAATTCGGTTTGATCGACCTTGGCGTTCAGCGCAAAATCTCCCAGGGACAGCGTCGTTTTCTTGCCGGTCTGATGATTTTCCATCACGAGCGTGTGCGAGCGCCAGAACTTACCCTGGTACTGCCGGTAGGCCGTAAACAGCAGCGTCTTCGAGTGCTCGGCCTTGCGGTCGTAGAACTCAAGCTTGCGGACCTGGAAATCCTTTTTGTCGACCCAGCTGATCTGGCGCGTGTAGCCCGAGTTCTCGTACGCGGGGAAGCGCTCGCTGACGAAGCACACTAGGCCTTTCGCTTCGGCGGTCGGGCACGCTTCTTCGCGCAGATACTTGTAGGTGAAGCGCTGAACTTCTTGGGCGAGCAGGTCTTCGAACGCGAACTCGCTGCCCACGAAGGAGCCCGATTTGTTCGCCGAGGCAATGCGCTTCACGCGCTTCAGCGCCGGTAGGTAGAGCCATTGGTCGTCCGGCGTTTTGAAGTGTGTGAACGAGAGCAGCGCCGTGCCCTGAACGTCGGCCGGCGACTGGAAGTAGGTCAGCGACTTGTCGCCGTCGACATCGGAGAGCACCTCGAGCGCGCGAAGACGCATGTTGCGCTCGCTCTTCTCGCCCTGTTTGTTCTCCAAGATCATCTTCGCTTCGACCTTGGAGTCGACCCAACCTTCGTTGCGCTTTTGCGATTCGACGGCGATGCCTAAGCCTTTCTGTTCCGGCGTTTCGGCGTGGGCGAACGCGGGGAGCGCGAGGGCTAGGAGGGCGGCGGCGAGTGTCTTTTTCATTTGGTACCTCATTCGGCTGGAGCGGCGGACGCGGCGGCGGCACGGTCTTTGCGGCGGCGGTCGACGAACATCAACAGCGGCGGCAACAGGAAAAAGTCGGCGATGATCGCGAACGCGATGCAGATCGCGGTCAGGAGGCCCATCGCGCGGTTCACCTCGAACGGCGAGAGCGATAGCACGAGGAAGCCGAGCATCAGGGCTGCGGTCAAAATCCAGAGTGCGGGGCCAACCGTCGAGAACGAGTAACGCACCGAGTCCTCAGGACTGAGGCCCAGTTCGCGCCGGCCGCGGATGTATTTCGAGAGCAGGTGGATCGTCGAGTCCACGACAATGCCGAGGCTGGTCGCGGTCACGATCGAGGACGCCATGCCGAGGCGGCCGACCAAGAAGTACCAGACGCCGAACGTCATGACGATCGGCACAATGTTCGGGATCAGGCTGATCGCGCCTAAGCGGATGGAACGGAACGGTACGATCAACAGGAGCGAGATCGCGACCATCGCCCAGCCGGTGCCGAACAGGTTCGCGTCGATGTTACGCTGGGCGATGAACGAGAACATGATGGCGGGGCTCGCCCCTTCGACGCCGGCACTTGTCGGGATGTTGCTTGCGACCCAGGCGTCGGCCTTCGCCTTGAACGCGCGCGTGTCCACCGCCGAAACCGGGCCCTTTAGCGTGACGATGACGCGGGTTGCCGACTTATCGACGTTGATCGTGTCGTTGAGGTCGAGGCCCAGGGGCAGCGATAGCTCGTAGAGCAGCAGGTACTGCGCGGCGAGCTGGCGATCGTCCGGCACCTTGTAGAAGGCGGGATCGTCGGCGTTCAGGTTCTTGTTCAGCCGCTTCATGATGTCGGTGATCGTGAAGACGTGGAGCACGTGGTCCTGCGTGCGCGCCCAGATTGCGAAGTTCTCGACCTTCTTTAGGAAATCCGGATTCGTGATGCCGTTCGATTCGCCGGATTTGATCGAGTAGTCGACCGTGTAGATGCCGGTCAGATGTTCCATGAGGAAGTCGGTGTCGCGGCGGAACTCGATTGAGGTGTCGAACCAGTGCACGAACTGGTCGTTGAGCTCGATCTTCGGGATCTGCATGCCGAGCCAAATCGTGACGGCAGAGAGGGAAACCGCTAGCGGAATGCGCAACGTGATCACGAAGTTCGCGAGGAAGCGCATGAAGCTGCCGCCTTCCTCGCCCACGACCTTTGCGCGGGCCCCGACCGGCAGGATCGCGAGCAGGGCCGGCAGGAACAGCAGCGCATAGACCCAAGTCGTCAGCACGCCCAGCGACACGATATTGCCGAGGTCGCGGAATGGCGGCGCGTCCGCGGCGTTCAGCGACAGAAAGCCGACCGCGTTCGTCACGCTGGTTAGCGTGATGGCGCCGAAGTTGACGCGCGTCGATTCGATCACCGCTTCGAAGCGCGTTCGTCCGCCGCGCAATTCGTGAAGAAAATTATGGATGACGTGGACGCTTTCGGCGATCGCCAGCGTCAAGATGATGACGGGCGCAAGAGCCGAAGGCGGCGTCAACGTCATGTTCAGCCAACCGGCGAGGCCCATGGCGGCGACCGTCGACATGGTAAGCACAATCATCACGCAGAACATCGCCCCGAGCGACCGCAACAGAACGAGCGAGGTCAGCGCAACAACCAAGTACATCAAGGGCACGAGCGTGGTGATGTCGGCTTGCGTCGCTTCGCCGAACGCGTTCGAAAGAGGAACCGTGCCCGAGAGCCTGATTTCGACGCCCGAGAAGCGTGTGCGGAACTCGCCGACCAGCTTGCGCGCGGCCGCCATGGCTGTCGATGCTTCGATAGGGCTCTTCTCTGGCATCACCATCGTGAGCACCACGCCGGTCGCGTGGCCGTCGGGGGCAATGATACGGTCTTTGAGGAGCGGCTCGTTCGTCGCGATTTGCTTGACGCGCGCAAGGCCCGCTTGGTCCAGGCTTGCCGGATCCTTCACTAAGTCGGCCACGATCAGGTCGTCGCCTTGTGCCTCGGTATGCTGGTAGTTCGCGATCGAGTCCGCGCGCAGCACGAATGGCAGCTTCCATCCCTCGTCCGTCAACCACCGGACTGCCGTCAGCGACTCGCGCGTGAAGACGGTGCCGTCCTGCGGACGCAGGACGAAGACGATGTTGTCGCGCTTCGAGTAAACGTTCTGAAGCTCGGTGAACGCTTTGTATTGCGGGTTTTCGGGCGCGAAAAAGTAGCGATAGTTGTTCGAGAACCCCAGGAACTGGGCGCCGTAGCCTGCGGCCACGACAGAGGCGATCCCCAGAATGACAACGGGCCAGCGAAAGAAGACGAGGATCTTTGCGATCACGACCGCAAAGCGGTCCGTCGCACTCATCGCAACAGGCTGTTCCATGAGATGCCCCTTACCGCTTTACAAGGCGGCACTTTCCCAGGTAAACTACACAGTGTAGTGTAAAGGGACAGGGTGGCGAGTCAAGCCAAACAAAGCTCGCATTCGCGGAACGACCTTTTCGCCGAACCGCTGGACAGCGAAAACCCCAAGCGCAACGCCGTTCTGATGGCGGCGGCAGAGCTTTTTCTCGAGCACGGGTACGAGCCCGTGAGCATGGATTCCATCGCATCCAAGGCCGATGTTTCGAAGCGCACGGTCTATAGTTATTTCGAGAGCAAGACAGAATTGTTCGTCGCGATCTTGAACGCGCATTGCGACAGCATGGGCGGCATTGCGCTACCCGAGCTTCCCGCCGGCCACGATCCGAAAAAGGTTCTGACAGAGTTCGGGCGCGTGTTCGTTCGCATGATCACGTCGCCGCGCGCGATCGCGATGCAGCGTGTGATTTTTCGCGAAGTGGATCGATTGCCCGAGGTCGGCCGCATCTTCTTTCAGAACGGGCCGCAGCGGCATATCACGAGGCTTGCCGATTACCTTCGCCAAGCAACGGTCGAGCGAAAGCTGAAAGTCGACGATCCGGCAGGCGCCGCGTTTCTGTTCATGTCGATCGTGAAGGCGCCATTTCACCTGCATCAATTGTGCGGGCTGATCGACACACCGCCCGCTGCGGCGCTCGACCGCGCGGTGAAGGAGTCCGTTGACGTTTTCTTGCGCGCATATGCGCCGCTAGCGCGGGCCGCTCGCGCTTAAGACCAAGTCGGCCGCTTTCGCGTCGTCCCATTCGGCGGGGCCCACGATGCGGCCGCGGTCGCGGCCTTCGCGGTCGATCAGGATCGTCGTCGGCAGGCCGATGACTTTGAAATCGCTTTGCGCGCGCATCGTGGGGTCGACGTAGACGCCCAGATGCTTGATGCCGTGTTCCTTGTAGAACGCGCGCACCATGTTCGGCCCACCCGCATCGAGCGACAGGGCGATCACCACGACGCCTACGCTTTCCAACTGCTGCTGCAGGCGGTCGAGCATCGGCATCTCGGCGACGCAGGGCGTGCACCATGTCGCCCAGAGGTTCAGTACGACGACCTTGCCGCGAAAGCGTTCGAGGTTAAGGCGCGCGCCGTTCTCGTCCAGGAACTGGCTCGTCGGTGCCAGGAGTATCTCGCGGGCGGGGATGAAGTTCTCGATGCCGCCGAGCTTTGAGGGCGGCGGATCGTTAAGGCCCGAAAGCAGATAGACGGCGAAGGCCGCGGCCGCCACAATGGCGCCCACGATCACAATCACCAGAAGCCGCCAACCAGACATTCAAGGACTTTCGCGAGAGACGATGACGACGAACGAAATGTGGGGCGGGCGGTTTGCCCAAGGACCTGCCGCAATCATGGAGGAGATCAACGCTTCCATCGACTTCGACCGGCGCCTTTATGCCCAAGATATTGCCGCGTCGAAAGTCCATGCGGCGATGCTGGCAGAACGCGGCATTATCTCACAGGCCGACGCCGCCGCCATTGCGGGCGGGCTCGACACCATCAAGGCCGAGATCGATCAAGGGAAATTCACGTTTTCGCGCAAGCTCGAAGACATCCATATGAATGTCGAGGCGCGGCTTCGGGACTTGATCGGGGACGCGGCCGGGCGGCTGCACACGGCACGCTCGCGCAACGATCAGGTGGCGACGGACTTTCGCCTGTGGGTACGTGACGCTATCGACAGCCTGGACGTCCGGCTGGTGGCGTTTCAACGGGCGCTGGTGGCGAAAGCAGGGACACATGCGGCGACCGTGATGCCGGGGTTCACGCACCTGCAGACGGCGCAGCCGATCACGTTCGGGCACCATCTGCTGGCCTATGTGGAGATGGCGGCCCGGGACCGGGCGCGGTTCGCCTCGGCGCGGGCGTGCGCGAACGATTCGCCGCTCGGGTCGGCGGCGCTGGCGGGGACGTCGTTTCCGCTCGACCGGGACGCGACAGCGCATGCGCTGGGGTTCATGCGGCCAATGCGTAACTCGCTTGACGGTGTTTCCGCGCGGGACTTTGCGCTCGAGTTCTTGAGTGCGTGCGCGATCATGGCGACGCATCTGTCGCGGCTCGCGGAAGAGATCGTGCTGTGGAGTTCGCCGGCGTTCAAGTTCATCACGCTCTCCGACGCGTTCTCGACCGGCTCTTCGATCATGCCGCAGAAGCGCAACCCTGATGCGGCGGAACTCGTGCGTGCGAAGTGTGCGCGGATCACAGGTTCGTTGGTGACGCTGCTCGGCGTCATGAAGGCGCTGCCCCTCGCCTACGCAAAGGATATGCAAGAGGACAAAGAGGCCGTGTTCGATGCGGCCGATTCGGTGGCGCTGGCGCTGGCCGCGATGACGGGGATGGTCGAGGACCTCAAGGTCAACGAGATCGCGATGCGGCGGGCGGCCGGCGAGGGGTATTCGACCGCGACGGATATCGCAGATTGGATCGTCAGGGTTTTGAAGAAGCCGTTCCGCGAGGCGCACCACATCACGGGGCGCGTCGTCGCGATGGCGGAAGCGCGCGGTTGCGGGCTTGCCGATTTGTCGTTGAAAGAGTTGCAATCGGTTGAGCCCGGCATCATCGCCGATATACAATCCGTGTTGAGTTTGGACGCGTCGGTTGCCAGCCGCACCAGCTTCGGCGGGACGGCGCCGGATCGCGTCCGCGAACAAGTTCGTTATTGGCAGGAGCAGCTCAAATGATCGTGCGTGTGTTGGTCGTCGCGGCGCTGGTCGCCGGTTTGGGCGTCTCGGCCTGCGGAAAGAAGGGGCCGCTGGAGCCGCCGAAGCCGAGTGTAAGTGCGGTACGTTAGCTGCCAGCGGCTATGGACGAAGAAATTCGGCTGCGCGTGATCGTCCGCAATCCGCCACCGGGCGTCGCGTTCGCGATGCAGTCGGGGCGCGACGCGCTGATAGCGGCGGCGACCGCCACGAAGACGAAGCTGACGTTCGAAGCTGCAGTTAAGGTGCGCGCGGCGGCTGATGGGTCGCTCAGGCTTAGCGGTCCTGTCGTGCAAGGCTCCGGCACCGAGCGCTTTGTCTACATCAACTCCGGCAAGCGCGCCGGGCAGCATGACACCCTCTGGGACAGGCGGGCGAAGGTCTACCTGACCACCGTCAACGCGAAGCAGCTGCGCGCCGCCAAGGGGGCCGCACTCGAAACCGAGATCGACGGCGTGGCCAAAGACGGCGGCCCGTGCTGCGCGACGGTGCCGCTGCTGGGCGGGTGGCGGGTGGTTTGAACGTTAGCGACTGCGCTGTTATCAACCCTGCATGAACCATTTCGATTATCGCGACGGCGCCTTGTGTGCCGAAGACGTGCCGCTTTCGGATATCGCGGCGGCTGTGGGCACGCCGTTTTATTGTTATTCGACGGCGACGCTTGAGCGGCACTTTCGCGTGTTTTCTGAGGCCGTGCCCGAGGGTGCGCTTGTTGCTTATGCGGTGAAGGCGAACGGGAGCCTGGCCGTTATCAAGACGCTGGCGAAGCTTGGGGCTGGCGCGGATATCGTTTCGGGTGGGGAGCTCAGGAAGGCGCTCGCGGCTGGGGTTCCCGCGAACAAGATCGTGTTCTCCGGGGTTGGCAAGACGCGGGCGGAGATGGCTGCGGGGCTTGATGCCGGCATCTATCAGTTCAATGTCGAGGGGGAGGAAGAGCTCGACGTTTTGAGTGAGGTGGCGGTGTCGAAAGGGATGACCGCGTCCGTTGCGTTGCGCGTCAATCCGGATGTCGATGCGAAGACGCTGGCGAAGATTTCGACGGGCAAGGCTGAGAACAAGTTCGGCATCGCGTGGGGGCGGGTGAAGGCTGCGTTTGCGCATGCGGCGAAGCTGCCGGGCATCGACGTCGCCGGCGTTGCCTTGCATATCGGCAGCCAGATTACGGATCTTCAGCCCTATCGCGAGGCGTTTGCGAAGGCGGTTGGGCTCGTCAAGAATCTGCGCGCGGAGGGGTATCAGATTTCGCGGATCGATCTCGGCGGGGGCTTGGGCGTTCCCTACCACGACCGGATGGCGCCACCCTTGCCGGAGAGTTACGGCGCTGTCGTGCGCGAGGCGGTTGCGGGGCTCGACGCGCAGTTGATCGTGGAACCGGGGCGGTTGATCACGGCGAACGCAGGCGTCCTCGTTTCACAAGTGCTTTATGTGAAGCGCGGCGAGGCCAAGGAATTCCTCATTCTGGATGCGGCGATGAACGACCTCATCCGCCCTGCCCTCTACGACGCTTGGCACGATATCGTGCCGGTGCGGCACACGTCAGCACACGCAAAGGTTTACGACGTGGTCGGGCCGGTATGCGAAAGCACCGACCTTTTCGCACGGGATCGTGAACTTCCCGCCGTTTCCGCCGGGGATTTGGTTGCCATACTTTCGGCGGGTGCCTATGGCGCAGTGCAGGCGTCGAGTTACAATGCCCGCGGTTTGGCCCCGGAAGTGCTTGTTAAGGGACGCCAATTTGCGGTCACGCGGCCGCGGCAGACTGTCGACGACATGATTAAACAGGAGCTGATGCCGGATTGGCTTTAGCTCCATCAGGGTGCCAAGCGTTTGAGCGAAGGCCTACACCTCGAGAACGAGCCCCAAGCGGAAGGGCTGCCGAAGATCGTGCAGCGCCACATCACGCTTGCCTGGGCTTCGCTGTCGGCGGAGCGGTTCTGGCCGTTGTTGTGGCCGGCCGGCGGGATCGTGGGCGTGTTCGTTATTCTCGCGCTCGCCAACGCGTTCGTTTATCTGCCCGAGTGGCTGCATCTTTTGAGCCTGTTCGGGTTCGCCGCCGCGATCGGTTGGGCGGTGATGTATTCGCTGCGGCAAACGTCGGTGCCGTCGCG
>JBJXEH010000095.1:0-17513 GCA_046153995.1 Micropepsaceae bacterium | reverse complement strand
GTTTCGCAACTGGCTGCCGGCGCCGTCGGTCGAGGGCGGCTTGCACAAGTACAAACCGGCGGTCTTAATCGGAGCGTTTCGACAATCGCGGATGTGCAAGATGATCGACCTCCACTACTGGCCGACGCCGAACGGGAAGAAGGTGACGATCCTGCTTGAGGAAGCGGCGATCCCCTACACGATGATCCCGGTCTATATCGGGCGCGGAGATCAGTTCGCGGACGCCTTCCTGAAGATCAGCCCGAACAACCGGATGCCCGCGATCGTCGATCACGCGCCGCTGGGCGGCGGTGCGCCGATCAGCGTTTTCGAGTCGGGCGCGATCATGATGTACCTGGCCGAGAAGGCGGGGAAGTTTTGGCCCCAGGACCTGCGCACGAAATATGAGGTGACACAGTGGGTCATTTGGCAGATGGCGAACCAAGGCCCGAAGTTCGGCGAGGCGGGCCACTTCCGCAGGTTGGGCGAAGCCCATGGCGAACAAAGCTATGCGGTCAGGCGCTTCACGGACGAGGTGAACCGGCTCTACGGCGTCATGAACAAACCGCCTCTACGACCGGCCGTATCTGGCGGGCGCGGTGTACACGATCGCCGACATGATCTGCTATCCGTGGGCGGTGAACTACAAAGCTTACGGGCAGGACATGGAAGAATTCCGGCACGTGAAGCGTTGGCTGGATGAACTCGGTGAGCGGCCTGCGGTAAAGCGCGGCATGGCGGTCGGCGCGGACCTCTCGATCGATCTTTCGAAATTGAGCCGGGACGAGCAAGATCGACTGCGCAAGCTGCTCTACAATCAACGCGCCCGTCCGGCGCCGGGGTGATCCGTCATGTGGCTGGTTTGGGCGATCTTGAAGTGGTTCGGCATCGTGATCGGTAGCCTCATCGCGCTGATCGCAGCTCTCGCAGTTTGGAACGGTTCGTTCTGGTCGTCTTACACGGCGCAGACGACGCTGCTGGCGCATCGCGGCTTGGCGCAGACATACCACCATCAAGACCTACAGAACGACACCTGCACGGCCACGCGAATCTACCCGCCTGAGCATCCCTATCTCGAGAACACCATCGCCTCGATGCAGGCGGCGTTCGACGCGGGCGCCGACATCGTCGAGTTCGACATTCATCCGACCACGGACGGTCAGTTCGCGGTGTTCCACGATTGGACGATCGATTGCCGCACGCAGGGCAAGGGCGTCACCCGCAAACAAGCGATGAGCTATCTGAAGACGCTCGACATCGGCTACGGCTACACAGCCGACGGCGGCAAGACGTTTCCCTTCCGCGGCAAAGGCGTCGGGCTGATGCCGACGATGGACGAAGTGCTTGCAGCATTCCCCGAGCGGCGTTTTCTGATCAACGTGAAGAGCAATTATTCAAGCGAAGGCGAGTTGCTCGCCGACCGCTTGCTGAAGCTGCCAGCCGAACACCGCGACAGACTGATGGCGTACGGCGGCGACGCGCCGATCGCGCGGCTCAGGGCGCGTATCCCCAAATTTCGATCGATGTCACGAAAGACGCTTACAAGTTGTGGCGTTAACTACATCGCGTATGGGTGGAGCGGCGCCATTCCCGAGCACTGCCGCGACACGATGCTTCTCGTACCGTCAAATACGACATTGTTGATTTGGGGGTGGCCGAATTTGTTCCTAGAGCGCATGGCCAAGGCAAATACGCTTGTGTTTGTGCGGGGGCCCATAACCCAGCAACGGCGCCGGATCGATGCGTCGGGTATCGACGACCTGGCAGCGGCGCGAGGTTTTCCACCAGACTTCCCGGGCGGTATCTGGACCGACCGAATCGACCGCATTGCCAGCCACTTCCGGCCCAAGCCAAAGTCGCCTGTGCCGGACTGACAGACCGGGCCTCGAGGCCTAAATTTGTGACGACGTGATTCGGCGGAGAGAAACTGGGTAATGGCCGAACGCCGCTGGGGTGTGTTTTGGGTCTGTGTGGTCACGGCGCTTGCTGCGCTGTCGATGGCGCGCGCGGCCGATAACGCCGCGCAGGGCTCCGACTTCCTCGTCCTCGCGATCAAGCCGGAAGGCGACGTCAAAGACTACCGCATGGTCCCCATCGGCGAAGGCACCGTCGATCCCGTGCAGTACCGCGATGTCGTCAAGTCGCTGCCGCGCAGCCTGTTCGGCGGCGTCATCGTCCGCCCCCACGACGAGCGCGCCGAACTCGCCCAATGCCGCACCGCCTGCGCCGCAAATGCGAAGTGCGGAAACTTCACCTATGTACGCCCCGGCAAGGAACGTCCCGTCGGTGTCTGCCACCTGCGCCGCGCGGTCGAGCAAGCGAGCAACACCGTCGCGATGCCGCCGGTCGTCGAGAACGCAGCACCGGCGCCCGAAGTCGTCGTCGTTTCGCCGATCGTCCGCAACGACCGCAAGCTGATCGCAATCGACAGCACGCGCAACGGCCGCTCGCTCTACACGCCCGATCAAGCGCCGCTGGCGCCGGTGACGTTCCGCTTCAAGGCACCCGTCGCGACCGCAAAAGCCGACGTCAGAACGATGGTGAAGGATCGCATTTGGGCGAACATCGAGGCGCTCGATGCCAATGGGCGCGTCTTCAAGCGCAGCGGCACCTGGATCGCTGCCGACGGCGCAGCGCATCAGGTGCTTGTACGGACGGAGAGCAATCGCATCGGCGCCGTCCGCATCACAGCGCGCGATCCCGGTGCGCTACGTGTCGATGGCATCGACTTCGTGCGCGCGGCGCCACTCGTCGCGGAGGCGCCGCCTGAGGAGGATACCAACCCAAGCGAGGAAGCAGGGGCCAACATCCCGCCACCTGCACCAGAACTCGTCGCAGAGGCATTCCCGATACCGCCGCGCCCGGTCGCGACCGAACCGCCCGCCGATATCGTTCAGCCGCCGGAAGAACAGGCAGCGCCAGAGCCGCAAACCGAAGTCACCGTCGCCGAGTTACCGGCCAACAGCTCTGAGGACGCGGTCATCACGATCCCAATCGCACCTGCGGAAGCGGCGGCGCCAACGCCGGCAGAACCGGGCGCGACACCATCGGCACAGCCGCTGCCCGAAGTACCGGTACTGGCGGCGTTCGGCGCTGCTGCTTTGCTGCTCGGCGGCACGGGGCTTTACCGGCAAAACTATCGCCGCCGCACGCTGGCGCGGCTGACGACGAACATCCTGACCGACGGGCGCGAGCGGCCGGCGGTCACGCTCGACGCGGAAGAACCCGACATGAGCCTGCGCTTTACGGTGCGCGCCCACGCGACCGTCAGCGCCCGCCAAACGGAAATTACCATCACGCCAGACGGAACCGCTGCATGACCTCGCAAAACGACCTCACGCTGCTGCAATTCTTCGATGCCGAAGACGCAAAAGCGCGCAAGGACGGCCTGAACGCGCTCTACAGCACGGCGGTTATGCGCAGCACGCAAGCGCTGCTCTCGACCGCACCCACGCTGTTGCAGAACCACGTCGCGCAAAGCGTGACGGAGGCGTTGAAAGGTGTGTTGTCGGTGCCGCTCGTCGACGTTCTGTCGTCGGCCTGGACGACCCGGCGCGAGCTGAAGCAATATCTCGACCGTTCGAAGTTCCCGCGCGAGGAACTGATCGATCACGCGTTGGGCAAGCACGAGATTCAGTCGACGCACCGGCCGAAGCTGCAGATCATGCTCGACAATTCCCCGATCGGCGCTGAGTTCGAGTTCGCGGTAACCGTCGCGCTCAACGTTGAAGCGGCAATCCTGCGCATCCAAGACGGCCGCATCATGCACGCACAGCTCGGCAAGGTGTCGGGCTCAGGCGCGATCAAATGCGAAGAAGCAACGCTGTTCGCGCGCGCGACCAAGCCGGTCGCCTTAGCCCAAACGCTCTCGTTCGGCCAAGGCATCGCAATCCCGTGGCCGAAAGAACTGGCACTAACGTCGTCAGTGAACGCGGCCTAAAGCACCGCTTCAACCGCAGCAGCGACGGCGAGCAACTTCGCGTCGCCCATATTCTCGCCCACGAGCATCAACCCGCACGGCGCATCACCCTCGCGCTGCATCGGCAGGCTGATCGCGCACCGGTCGAGCCAATTGAAAACGTTGGTGTTGCGTAGCGCGAGGCCGTTGGCGCGCGAGAAAGCCGCCGGGTCGATGACGTCCGCGATCAGCGGCGCGACCTGCGGCGTGGTGGGTAGCACCAGCGCGTCGTAAGGCGCAGTGAGGTGCGCGGCCCCGGCAATCATCGCCGCACGCGCTTTCGTGAGGCCAATGGTGTCCTCCGCCGTCATACGACTGCCCATCTCAATGCGCCTCAGGACGTTGGGATCGTACTGTTCCTTGCTACCGAAGAAATCCGCGCGGGCATGGAATTCGTAAGCCTCGGCGTTTGCGATCGTACCGTTGGCGAAGACCTTCGGAAGCGTGTTCAACGCTTCCATCCGGATGCGCTCGATCCGTGCACCGGCAGCGCTTAAGACGCCAAGAGCGCGCTCGAAGGCGGCCGCGACCTCGTGATCCAGGTCGTTCAGCACGAAGTCCGTCAGCACCGCGAGTCGCAGTCCCGCAACGTTGAGCGGAGCATGCGTCGCGCGCGGTCCATCCGACAGGACGCGGTCGGTAAGATCGCAGCACGCCACCGTGTTGGCGATCGGTCCGATGCTGTCGAGCGACCGCGACAGAGGAAACGCACCCTCACGCGTGATGCGCGTTTGCGTCGGCTTGAAGCCCACAAGGCCATTGAACGCGGCCGGGATGCGGACCGACCCGCCGGTATCGGTGCCAAGTCCCATCGCGGCTTGCCCGAGCGCGACCGACACCGCAGCGCCGGAACTCGAGCCGCCGGGGACGCGCGCCGGATCGCGGGCGTTTGCGCAAACGGGGCTGTGCGGGTTCAAACCCAACCCGGTGAACGCGAACTCGCTCATTTGCGTGCGGCCGATGACGATCGCACCAACAGCGCGCAGCCGCGCTACAGCCGGCGCATCGCACTTCGCAGGCGGTGCCTCGCGCAACACCGCAGAGCCTGCGGGCGTCGGTTCACCCCCGACATCGAACAAGTCTTTGACTGAAATCGGAATACCCGCAAGCGGACCCAAGGCGGCGCCAAGATTGCGCATGCGATCGGCGTTATCGGCTTCCGCGCGCGCGCGATCGGCGGTCACGCGGGTGAACGCGGTCCCATCCTTCGCGATCGACTTAAGCGCACTCTCGACGAGCGCACGGCTCGTAGCACGTCCGTCCGTCAATGCACGGGCAAGATCGGCGATGCTGCGGCCGCGCAGATCCATTCAATTCTGCGAACCGGGCGGACGGCCGTCTTTCCCGCTAAACGTCGGCTCCGGCAACGCGCGCGGCTTGCGCTCGCGGCCCGAAAATTTGATCTCGTCCGGATCGACGACGCCATCGCCGTTGCGGTCGGTACGGTCGAACAGCGTCCGCCATTGCGTCGCGAACTCGGCATAGACGAGCCGCCCGTCGGCATTCCAATCGAACACGGGCGACGTGCCGGGATCGGCGCGCAGGCGTTCGTTCAACACCCGCAACTCGGATTGGTCGAGCGACTCGTTACCGTTCGAATCTTCCTTTTTGAAGTCGGCCTTCAACGTTTCTTCCAACTCGGCTTTCTGAAGGGTGCCGTCCGTGTTCACATCGAAGCGCGACAAGCGCGCTTTCTCCGGCGGCGGCTTCGGGCCGGCCGCATCCACGTCCGCCGCGTCCGCCGCTGACGCACCAGCCGGCGCCGCCGCAGGCTTTTCGGGCCCTCCGAAGACGTTCATGCTGCTGCAGCCCTGAACCGCTATCGCAAGCGCCGCCGCAGTGGCAGCCATTGATCGATGCATTGTTCCCCCAGAAACGGCTAGACTTGAGATCAACCTTAGCGAACTCGCGCCGGGGGCGAAATCCCCGTAAAACCACACCACCATGAGCAAATTTCGAGAACGGCTTCAGAACGCGGTCCTGCTAGGGCTTGTTGCGCTGCTCATCGTCGTGGTTGTCCGCATTTACGAAACGCAGATCGCCCAGGTGCCGCACAATCTTGAAGGCCATAGCACGACGGAAGGCGGCATGACCGCAAATCCGCCTGCAGTGGCACCGTAGGGACGTTACTCGGCCGCCGCCTGCGGACGTTTGTGGACCTCGCCCACAAGTCCCTCGCGGATCGCACCGAACAGGTTTGCTTCGGCCAGGTTCTTGGCACCCACGACCGCGTGCGTCAGGTTCGCCCACGCAAAGTTCGCACCCTTCATGCTGGCACCCGACAGATTGGCACGTGCAAGGTTCGCGCGCGCAAACTGCGCACCGTCGAGCGTCGCGCCACGCAAATCGCAGTCGGTCAGGTCGGCCGCGTTCAGCAGCGCGCCGCTGAGGTTCGCATTGCGCAGATCCGCACCCATCAACCGCGCGTGGCGCAAGTCGGCACGCGCCAGTATCGCACCCTGCAGATCGGCGAATGCCCAATCGACACCCGTGAGCACGACGCGCTCTTGGCCGATGATGTCGGCAGGACGGCCCCAGAGCCGCGTCTTCGCCGCTTCCTTCACAAAGTTCACGCCCGGAAATTTCGGCGCGAACTTCTTATCGTGACGATGTTGGTTCCAATGCAAGACGCCGTCGTCGAACAACCAGCGATGCTGCTGAGACGCACGAAGCTCGGTCTCCGGCGCGTTCGCATAGACGGATTCCTCGCCGCCGTTGCCGCCGCTAGGCGATACATCCGGTCCGTCAGCCGGGGCTTCTTTCGGCGCCGGCTTATCGCGCGGCGGCCAACCGAAAAGTACTGTGCGCCAATCCATGATGGCACGAACTTAGGGCAAGCGGGACGGGATAGAACACCGTCCCTAGATTGCGTCACCGGGGCTGCGATACTACCTGTACCGCGTTCACCATCGACTGGAACGCCACTTTTACACCAGCCATCGTGGCTTGCACATCCCCGGATTCCTCGGCGATCAGCGCGAGGCCCCGCCAAGCAAACGCCGACCAAGCATGGGCCCAAGGATCGCTGGCGTCGCCCGTCTTCGTCGCATCGATGGCGGCGAGGAAGGACTCCATCGATTCCTTCACATGGCCGGCCTTCAGCTGCTCGTACCCCTCAAGAACTTTGGCCGCGATCTGATCCGGCGGCGCGCCGTCGGGCTTCAGCGCAAGCCTGCGGGCACCAAGCGCAAACCCGTCCGGCCGCCACGACCGCGCCGCGAGCTGCATGCGTTCCATGAAGACATCGGCCGTCAAATTCGCATGCAAAGCCGCAAGCCCCGCAGGCGCTGTCTCATCGACCGACAGCGCTTTGGTGAGGACGGCAAAAAAACGCCGGTTCGCGACAAGCGGATCTTCGGGCACCGGCTCGACAGCCGCGACGAGTTTCGTCGAAGTCCTCGCTGCGAGCTTTTCTTCTTCAGTCGGCGGCTCCTGCGGGAACAAGATCGAGATCACGAGCCCGAGGAGCCCTAGACCGACCGCAGCACTTGCGATCAACAGAGCCGTTTCCGTCGACATGACGGCCAGTTCCATGTGCAGTCCCCCAACACTTACCGGCGCGATCCCACGCGCAGCCGCGCGATCGCTCAAGCGGCACTCGAGAAGAGGGTAAGCCTGTGTGTGCACCGCGGCAAACTCTTTGCTTAACGCCGGTGCGGAAGCCGCCAGATATGATGCACAGAGGCGACGCTTTTCGCGCGGCACGGGATGGGACTTTGCCTCCGCGAGCCTGTAGGGGGAACTCTATCGCGGGAGGAAGAGGACGCTTGGTTCTTCGCCGTCCGCGTGGCGGAAGCAGCGGACGAGGTCGTAGAACAACTCCGGCATCCCCGTCGCGACGTTTAGGCCCATGTTGTACGCGGCCTGCGCGGTGATCGGGAAGCCGTGCGTCCACTTGCCGGAGATCAGTTCGTCGGCGATCGCGGTCGATCCGTCGGCGGTGTAGCTGCCCTGCAGAAGCTCGCGCGCAGTGGCGCGGCCTTCTTGGATGATCTTGCGCGCCTCTTCGGCCAGGATCAGGTACTCGTCGCTGATCGACTCGAACGGCTTCACTTTCGACAGCTGCACGATCGAAGGTGCCGGACCCGCGTAAAGCTGCGTGTCGATGGGACCCAGCATCGCGTGCGCGCCCATTACGATTTGATCGGCAGCAAGCGCGATGCGCGAACCCGCCGACATCGCAAAATACGGCACAAACACCGTCTTGCGCGCCTGGTGGCTCTTGATCGCGCGCGCGATCTGGCGCCCGGTAAACGAGTTGCCGCCTTGCGTGTGAAGCACGATGTCGAGCGGGCGCGACGTATCGCTGGTGACGATCGCACTCAGCACGTCCTCAAGGTCGTCGAAATCGAACGCCTCGTTCTCCATGTTCTCGCCATGGATGACGCAGATAACGCGCGAGCCGCGCTCGTGCTCGATGCGGCGGATGATCGTCTTGGCGCGGTCGAGTGCCGCTTCCGGAACATGACCGCCGGATTGCGCCAGCCAAACCAGATTTTCGTGGCGCACCGGGCGGCGCTTCTTTGGCGCATGCGAGCGGTCGATGTAAACGACGCTGCTATCGATAGCGCCCGCAAGATCGACACGTTGACGCTCGGGCGGCGGCAGCGCGGCCTGTTGAGCGCGCGCAGGGCCGCGTTCGTAATCGAGATAGGCGACACTTGCTGCTTGATCGTTGTCGCGGCGGCAAGAGCGGATCAGGTCGTACACTTCCGAAGGCATCGCGATCGACACGTGCATGCCAAGCTCTTTCGCCGCGACGGGTGAGATCGCGCGCCAGGAATAAGACTTGCCGCTGACGAGTTCGTCGGCCAACCGGCAGGCACCGCAATGTTCCTTGCCGTCGTGCATCAGTTCGCACGTCACGCGGCGCGTTTCGTCGAGCAGCTTGCGCGCGAAGTCGGCGTAGATGACCGTCGTGTCGGAGACGCGGTCGATCGGCTTGTTCTTGATCCCAGCCAAGACCGACGACGCTGAGCCGTAGGCGACGAACGGATCGACCGGCGAGAGTGCTGCGTGCTGGCTCATCACCACTTCGTCGGCGGCAAACGCCATGAAAGAGGTCGAACCCAGCGCGAAGTACGGCACGAAGACCGTCGTCTTCGCCGGATGGGCCTTGATCGCGCGCGCAATCTGCTGCGCGCAGGAGATCCAGCCGCCGGGCGAATGGATGATGACGTCGAGCGGGCGGTCCTTCGGCGTCTTGCGGATCGCGGTCAGCGCGTCCTCAAGATCGACGGCGTCCAACCGGTCGCGCGCCATGTTCTCGCGGTGGATGATCGCGATCACACGCGAACCGCGCCGCGCCTCAAGCCGGGCCAGGATATCGCGCGTGGACAAAACCTGCGCAGGAAGCTGGCGCTCGTAAGCGTGATGCTGCGGCTCCAGCGGCTCCCATTCTTGGAACGGGCTCGGCTCGTAGGATTGGTGCACCGGTGCCAAAGCTTGCGTGGGTTGCTCCGTTCGCCACGGACGCAGCGGCGGCTTGCGACGCTTCACCCTTGGCGGCTTGCGCAGTTCCGGCTCGTCGTAGTCAGGCACGCGGTAGTCGCGGCCAAAGACGTTGAGCGTGGAGCTTGGCTGCAGCCGCGCAGGTTCGCGCACCGGCGCGACGGCGTGCGAGACGGGCAGCAGCAATTCCTCTTCCTGCGCGCGGTAGGAAAACTCCGCCGGGCGAACCGCCGCTTCTTCGCGCTCGTCATAGGCTTGGGGAACGGTGCGGCTGCGCTTCTTCTTTCCGCGCGGGGCCGCGGACGCCAACAGCGACGGCGCAGGATCGCGCCGCGGCTTCACGAACGCGACGAGCAGCAGCATCACCGCGGCACCTACACACGCGAGTGCGATCTGTTGTGGCGCGGACATCGCGGATAGCAACGCCGCCGCCTCTTCAAAAAGGCGAGCGATGCTCTCCGCGATCCGCGAGAGGATGGCCCAAATATCCAACGTAAAATCCCACCGCTCCGGACCTTCACGGCGCCCAACTCGCCAGCCCGGAACTCAAGGCTGAGCTAAGAACGTGCCAGTGTTGGGGAGAAGTCACCGGCGCGACACAGTGCGGGTCTATTTCGAGTCGTTGCGTAAACTAACGCAACTTTGAAGTGCAGCGTCATCGCGAGACACGGCAACGTCGTGCCGGAACGGAACAGTTACCATGTCCCCTTGCACGCGCGCGGACGATCTGGCCGGTGATGTCCATGACGATCTCACTCGAACACACGACGCAACCAACCGCTGACGCGCGCGGGTTGATCGAAGAACTCGAAGCCGAACTCAGCGAAGGCTACGAAGCGCATCAACGCCACGGGCTCGACATCGCGAAGATTTTTCAGCCGCACATTGTGTTCTTCGTTGCGCGGATGAACGGCGAGGCAGTTGGCTGCGGCGGCGTCGCGTTCGACGACGGGTTCGCCGAGGTGAAGCGTATGTATGTCAAACACACCGCCCGCGGCACCGGCGTCGCGCAAGCTGTTCTGGCGCACCTTGAGCAAGAGGCACGGGCGAGAGGTTACCGTCGGCTGACGCTCGAAACCGGCGATACGCTACTTGCGGCACAGCGGCTCTACGAAAACGCCGGGTTCCGGCGCTGCGAAGCGTTCGGCCACTACCGCGCGATGCAGCCACATCAAGTCGAGCGCAGCTGTTTCTACGAGAAGCGGCTGGACTAGCGCATCTTCTCCACGCAGTGCACGCGATAGCAGGAAGGAAAACGTGCCTCACACAATGGGACAATGACAACAATGAAGAGCGCGCTCGCCCCGTCGGCGTTCAAATGGCGCTCCCATTGTTGTCATTGTCCCATTGTGTGAGGCAAATTTTCGTGATGCCGGAGCGTCCTCATTTGCCGTCGCTGCCGAACGCCAACCGCGCGATGTGATCGCGGATGTCTTTCGGCCACGCGGCGATCAACGTCGAAAGACGGCCGCGATCGTCGGCGAAGAGCGCGCGCGTCGCCTCCTCGAAGCCCGCGCGATCCCCCGCGATTGCGGACATGAAGTGATAGGCCGCGTCGCGCGCGGCGCGGGCGCGCGCCTTCGGCCCGCGGCGCGCTTCATCGACGAGCTTGCGCAACGTGACCGACGCGCCGCCAGGCTGCGCGCCGAGCCAGTCCCACTGCTGCGGCAACAGCGTAACTTCGCGTGCGACGACGCCGAGTTTCGGACGGCCCGGACCGCGCTCCTCATCGCCCTTCGGCGCTTGGCGCTTGAGCCGCGCCACCACCTCATCCGCCGAGCCTCGAATATCGATGTCAAAGGCGCGGCCGGTCGTGTCGTCGAACAGGAAGACGCCGTCGCCGCCCTTCTCGACAGCCTTCTTGAAATGCGCGGCAACCTCAGCGAGAGGGCCGGACGCAACGCGGCGGATGCCGTCGAACACGGTGCAAGGTTTGGTGAGGACATCGCTCATGCCATCTTTTTACCCGGGCAATATTGTATTGTCAATATTACCCGGGTGAAATGACTTGGCTATGAGCCGGACCGGCCCTGTCGTATCTTCGAACGGCTGAGGGGGCGCCGTGAAAGACCTACGTCTATCGAATGCGATCATGTTCGCCGTGGCGATGTTCGCAGGCTCGCTGACAAACGCGGCCAACGGCGCGCCGGAACAAAGCGCGCAGTCGGTATGCCTCTCGACCATCGAGCCAAATTCCTACAAGCGCATCATGGCCTGCACCGATGCGTTGAACACCTCTACAGCCGCGGATCGCACGAAATTGCTCGCCGCACGTTGCGAGGCTTATGCGGCCGGCGGTTCGTTTTCGCGCGCGATCGCGGATTGCGACAAGGTTGTTCAACTGGCACCCAATGACCCCGCTTCACATTTGGCCCGCGCAGAGGTGCTGGACGAATACGGCAACCACGACGGCGCGATCCAAGCCGTGACGCGCGCGCTGCAAATCGCGCCGCCCGCAATGAAAGCGCGCCTCTACAACAGACGCGCCGCGTTCCACCGCCACAAGCGCGACTTCAAGAGCGCGCTCGCCGACAGCAACGCCGCGCTGGCGCTCGAGGCGCGCGACCCCGGCGCGCTAAACGACCGTGGGCTCGCCCACCTCGACCTGCGCGACACCGGCCGCGCGCTCGCCGACTTCAACGCTGCACTCGCGCTGAAGCCGGACTACGCGACCGCGCTGGCAAACCGCGCGCTGTGCCACGCGTACGCAGAACGCTACGACCTCGCCGTCGCCGACATGGACCGCGCAATCGCACTTGAACCGGGCCAGGCGCGCTTCTTCCACAACCGCGCGCTCTTTCATCTCTTCGCCGAAAACTACGACTTCGCCGAGGCCGACGCAGTCCGCGCACTCAGGCTGGCACCGGGTATCGGCAACGCCGAACTGTTTTTGAAACAAGCCCGCACCGCCAAGGACGCGATCGCCGCACGCAAGCTGGCGCCGCCGACGAACGCGCGCATCGCGCTCGTCATAGGCAACAGCAAGTATCGCCACGGGCCGCCGCTGCCGAACCCCGTCCACGACGCCGAAGACGTGGCGCGCGAACTCGCGAAGGCGGGCTACAAGATTTACGGCTATCCAAAGACCGACATGACGCGCGCCGAAATGAACCTCGCCATCGCGTCTTTCTACCAAGAGGCCAAAGGCGCAGGCTCCGCCGTCGTCTGGTACTCCGGCCACGGCCAGGAATTCGTCGAAACCGACGGCGACTTCGGCCGCAACTACGTCATTCCGGTCGACGCAAAAATCATGTCGAGCAAAGACATACGCTTGCAAGGCATCCCGCTCAGCGAGTTGATGCTCTCGGTGATGCCGGCCAAAGGCTTGCGCATGGTCATCGTGGACGCCTGCCGCAACAACGACTTCGATCCGGCCATCCCCTTCCGCGGCTTCGCGCGCGAAGGGCGTCTTGGGATGCTCGTCGTCTACTCGACGAAGCCCGGCACCTACGCCGGCGACGGCGAGGGCCGTAACTCGCCGTTCGCGGAAGCATTCGTGGCCGAGATGAAGCTGAACCCCAAGGACGATCTTCGCGCCCTTCTCGCACGCGTCACCCGTCGTACCGGCGCTGCGACGAGCCAGCAGCAAATCCCGGAGATCATCGATCGCTACGAACCGCTCGAGCGGCCCGTCCTTGCCCGCTAGGAAATCGACCGCATGAGACGCTTCTTCGCCGCCATGTTCGTGTTCGCCGCCGCAACCGCGCTGGCCGGACCGCTGCCGCTATCGGTATTCGAAGCCTGCGGGGACCCGAAACCCCGAACCACCAAAGACGATCAAATCCGCGCCTGCACGCTCGTCATCGAAACGCCGGGCGAAGCACCCGAAGCCCAACGGTTCGCGCTCAAAGTCCGCGCCATCGCGCATGACAGCAAGGGTGAATACGACAAGGCAATAGCCGACTGGACCGCGCTGATCAGGGTCACCCCGGACGACGACAACATCTATGTGCGCCGCGCGGAGTCTTACCGCCTTAAAGGCGACCTCGACAGAGCGCTGACCGAATTGAACGAACTCATCCGGCGCAAACCAAACTATGCACCTGCCTACTGCGGCATCGCACAAGTTCACAAGGCACGCCGCGAGCTGCCGCAAGCGTTGGCCTTGTGTACCCGCGCCATCGAACTCGACCCCGCCGATGGCGTCGGCTGGTACCAGCGCGCCGCGATCCACGACGACATGGGCGACAAAGCGCGCGCGCTATCCGACCTCAACCGCGCAGTAGAACTGGAGCCCGACAACACGACCTTCCGGCATCTGCGCGGCGCCTGGGCGATGAAGCGCAAAGACTACCGCGCCGCGATCGCCGACTTCGATCGCATCGTCGCGGTCGATCCGGATGCCAGGGCCTACATGCTCCGCGCGGCATCGCAGCATTTCCTCGGAAACCACGACGCCGCCATCGCCGACGCCGAACGCGCGATCAACCTCGACCCCAACCACCCCTTCAGCCGCGAAATCCTGCGCGAGGCGCAAGCGGCCAAAGCGCGTTCGCAGCGGCGCTAGATCATCCGCCGTTCGTGGGCGACAGGCCGCGCCAAGCGCTTGCACGAAACGTCGTGGGCGGCGCACCGAATATCGCCCGAAAGCGGTTGTTGAACGTCGACAGGTCGCCGAACCCAGCGTCGTAGGCGATGGCAGCAACCGCGTCGGGCGAGGTCGCGAGCCGTACCGCAGCGCGGCGCATGCGCAGGTTCAGCACGAATTGGTACGGCGTCACCCCAGTGATGCGGCGGAACGTCCGCAGGAAATGGTACTTGCTCATGTTCGCGCGCGCGGCCAGCTGCTCAAGGTTGAGCGGCTGATCTGCGTTCGTTTCGATGTGGCGCAGGACTGTACCGATGCGGCGTTCGTCGCCGCGCGCAGGCTTCGTGCGTGTAAGCTTGGCTCCCGACAGCGTCTCGCCGACCCGTTCGACGGTGCGAATGACAAGCGACTCTGCCGCGAGCGGACGCGCCGTTTCGGTCAACGCCTCGAGGCCCACCAACGTGGGTATCAGTTCCGGCATCGCGGGGAGTGCCGCTGCGGTAAAGCGGAAGCGGTGCGATCCGGCGGCGCTTGCCGACACTTCGTCGAACAGTTCCGGCTCGATATGCAACGCGATGCAGCGGTCGCCAGTGCCATGATCGTGCCCGCACTCGAAACATGTCCCCGCGTTGCCGAGCAGCAGCGCGCCCGGATAGAGCAGTGCCTCGCCATGTTCGGCGCGGTAGCGGAACGCGCCGCCGACGACGGCGGAGATCGACATGCGGCTGTGCCGTTCTTCATAAGGGCGATCATGGGGACCAGCGCGGCAGACGATTTCCGCGATCTGCCAATCGGGACCGGCCGCAATCGCGCGCGAGGCTATCGTCGGGCGGCTTTCGTCCGGTGCAATCGCTAGGTTTCCGGCCGCCTTTGCCATGGCCAAAGATAGCAATTTTTCCCAAGCGGCGCCACTCACACCAGTGCACTTTCGACCACGTTCCTGTGAGGAGATCATCAATGTTCAACCATATCTCGATCGGCGTCCGCAACATGGCCAGAACCAAGGAATTCTATGACGAGGCTTTAAAACCACTCGGCTACAAGTGCCTGAGCGAGGCCGTTGAATCGCTCGGCTACGGCGCGGACACTGTGGTCCTTTGGATTAGCAAGACGGCAACGCCAGTTCCGGCCGATAAGAATTCGGGCCTGCACTTTTGCCTCGACGCGCCGACGCGTAATAGCGTGGACGCGTTCTACGAGGCGGCGCTTAGCTCAGGCGGCAAGGACAACGGCAAGCCAGGCCTACGTGCCGACTACGGCGATAACTACTACGCCGCGTTCATTGTCGACCCGGACGGTTACCGGCTTGAAGCGTATTGCGGCGCGAAGGGTTGAGGATCTGACCATGGCCTCGATCGTTAGAGAGTTTATGACGACTGCTAGCCCCAGCACGGTTTGGGATGCGGCGCGCGATGCCGGCGCGCTGCACACGCGCCTCGTTCCCGGCTTCGTCGTCGACACGAAGCTGGAGCCGGGCGCGCGCATCGTGACGTTCGCGAACGGCATGACGGCGAAGGAGTTGATCGTCGGTATCGACGACCAGCGGCGGCGTATCGCGTGGTCGGCGGTGGGTGGCAGGCTCACGCACCACAACGCCTCACTCACAGTCTTGGCGAACGGAGATGGAAGCCGCCTGGTGTGGGAAGCGGACCTGTTGCCGAACGAACTTGCACCCGTGATCGCACAGATGATCGATCAAGGGTGCGTCGCAATGAAGGTAGCGCTCGACAAACTCAGCGCGTAGCGACGCCACGCGCCATTTCCAGCCCGCGCCGGGCCGAAACGGACGCCACACTCCTTAATAGAACGTTAACCGATGACCCTCAGGTTAACACTTCTGATTCCTGGGGGCAGAAATGTCGGTATTTTTCAATCTGGTGATGAACTCCGCGTGCCGGAGCAATCATCACCGGCTCGCGGTCGATGCGTTGCGCCATCTGAAAGGCGACGCGGCCGAGACGTGGCGCAACCTCTTCCTGCATCACTATACGTCCTATCTCGAAGGCGCGAAGGCGCCTGACGAAGTCTTCAAAGACTTCAAGAACCACGTGCTGCACGTGCGCGACGGCGATTGGGGCGGCGCACCGGCGGCCGCGCGCGAATGGTACCGTCGCACGGTGCGCGCACTGCAGGTGAAGGACTGGAAACAGGCCGTCTATTGCGCCGGCGTGATGAGCCACTACATCGTCGATCCGGTACAGCCGTTCCATACCCATCAGACCGAGGAAGAAAACATCATCCACCGCGCGGTCGAGTGGAGCTTTTCGAAGAGCTTCTTCAAGCTGCAAGCGATCCTGGTGAACGATCTCGGCGGCTATCCCGATATCGCCGCACCGAACAGCGCCGATTGGGTGGAGCAGATGGTGCGCCAAGGCGCGCGCACGTCGAACCCGCACTATGAGACCGTGGTCAATCACTATGACTTCAAAGCTGGATCCAAAAACCCCGAGGCAGGCCTCGATCAAGAGCTGAAAGACGTCGTCGCAAAACTCATCGGCTACGCGACAGTGATGGTCGCGCGCATCCTCGACAAAGCGTTCGTGGAAGCCGCGGTCGCGCCGCCGAAGGTCAACCTCACGCTCGACACGATTTTTGCAGCGCTGAAAGTGCCGGTCAATGCCGTGTTGAAAACGATCGACAACGTGCAAGAACGCGCGCTGGTCGCGTCGATGTATCAGGAGTTCCAGAAGACCGGAAAGCTGCGCGACACGCTGCCGGAAGACGACAAGACCGTGCGCGCGCTGCACGCGGCCGAAGTGCTAAAGCAGCCGCTCTCGACGCTCGACGCGCAATGGCCGCGCGAGATCGGAACCGCGCATGGCACGGGCACCCCTGCCCGCTCGGCCAAGCCGAAGAAGGTGGCGGCGCCAAAGCCCGCAAAGCCTGCCCCCGAGGCAAAGGCCAAGCCCGCAGCGGCGTCCGGCGTGAAGTCGGCGCTCGCGGACAAAGCGGCCACGCGCACCCCACAACAAGGAGTACGGCCGCGGCTCACGATGGACGCGCCAGTCGAAGACGCGCCCTCGATCGGCGCGAAGACGGCAAGCCGCCTCAGCGCCGTCGGCATTCGCACGGTGAAAGACTTGCTCGACGTGTCGCCCGACGGCGCGGCGGCGCAGATCAAGGTCAAGCATATCAACGCAAGCTTGATCCGCGACTGGCAAAGCCAAGCCGAACTCGCCTGCACAATCCCGAACCTAACCAGCGCCGGCGCGCAGCTGCTGGTCGCCTCGGGCGTACGCGATGCGGACGATCTCGCCAACGCCGAGGCCGACACGCTGATCAACCTAATCGACGAGTTCGCCGAGACCTCCGACGGTCAACGCATCCTGCGCGAAGGCGCACCGCCGTCGCGCGCGGATGTCGAGCGCTGGATCACGGCCGCCAAGGAGCATGCGCGGAAACGAGCCGCCTAGTTGCCCGCCTGCGTCTGCGCCGGAAGCTGCTGCGGCTGACCGGCGGTGGAGCCGACGTCGTGCAAAGTCACCGCGCCCAGCGGGAACTTGCACACTTGGCCGATGTTGCAATCGACCGCGCCGATCGGATCGGGCTTGTTGTAGTCGTCCCACTCGTTCAGCTCGACCGAGAACGGCACGTCCG
>JBJXEH010000094.1:0-17630 GCA_046153995.1 Micropepsaceae bacterium | reverse complement strand
CCGCCACCGCCGCCGCCGCCGCCGATGGACCCTGTGGCGCCGCCGCGCGAATTCATCGTCTTCTTCGGCCACAACAAATCGAACCTGACGGCCGAAGCGCAGGAAGTGATCCGTCAAGCGGCCGCCGCCGCCAAGCAGTTCGGTTCGGCGACGCTCACCGTCATCGGCCATGCGGACCGTTCGGGCTCGCCCAAGTATAACCAGGGCCTCAGCCAACGCCGTGCGGGTACGGTGAAGGGTGCGCTGGTTGCGGAAGGCATTCCGGGCGGCTCGATCTCGACCTCAGCCAAGGGCGAGAGCGATCCGATGGTGCCCACCGCCGACGGCGTGCGCGAACCGCAGAACCGGCGCGTGCACATCAACCTCTAAAGACCCAGATCGAAGGGGATAGTACCGAAGGGCGGAGGCGTTACCTCCGCCCTTTTTCTTTGGGTCTAGTCTCTTACACTGTCCCTCATCCGTCTCGCGCTTTGCGCTCGCCACCTTCTCCCGCTATTCGCGGGAGAAGGGTAATCCGTTTCAAAATTCAATATGAATTGCCCTTCTCCCGTTGCGAAACGGGAGAAGGTGGCGAGCGCATAGCGCGAGACGGCCCGCCTTCGCCGAGGCTTCGGCGGGTCTAGCTGACAACTAAGTCCCCCGTAGCCTTAGCGAAGGGGGAATGAGGGACAGCGTGGGGGATTCGCCCTACGACTTGGGCGGCAGTCCGTAGTTGGCGGGGTCGCGGTTGTCGGCGGTGATGCGGGCGGTCAGTCTTGCGATGTAGGCGCGGTCGCGGGCGTCGTTCTCCCAAGACGGCTCGCCGAATTCGCTGACCACCGTCTTCATCATCCACGCGCGCTGTTCGTCGATGCCGTCTTCGATCAGCATTTGGTGGAACAGGCGGTCTGCCGTTTTCTTTGCCACTTGGTGCGTGTGGTAGAGCCAGTCGTGGAAGACGGAGGCGCCCATCAGTTGGGGGCTGAACGGCGTGCCGAAGATCGGCCAGGCCGGCATCGGCAGGCTGGAGCCGTCGTACTGAAAGAATTTCGGGATGCGGATCGTGACGTTGCCGACGCTGCGCATCACGTCGGCCGCGACCTCATAAGCCTCGCGCAGTTTCGCGTGGTCGGGTTTCAGGATGGGGGAGAGGATGAGGGGTGTCACGCGGGTGGGGCGACTCCGGTACGAGCGCCGACGCTAGCCCAGGGCTTTCGCGTAAACAAACCTGTTGCCTCCTGCCGACGCTGTCCCTCATCCGTCTCGCGCGTGCCGCGCTCGCCACCTTCTCCCATCATTCGATGGGAGAAGGGCAATCCGGTTTCTAAATTTCCGAACTCTCAACATAGGCATTGCCCTTCTCCCGCGAATAGCGGGAGAAGGTGGCGAGCGGCGCAGCCGCGAGACGGATGAGGGACAGTGTCTGAAATGGACAACGGGTGGGACGCTTCCGCCGCGGCGTGGATTGCGGATATGGGGGAGCACGGGGATTTCGGGCGGCGGTATGTGCTCGATCCGGTGATGGTGCCGCTGGCGCTTGCCGGGCGGCCCGCGAACGCGCTCGACGTCGGCTGCGGCGAGGGGCGGTTTTGCCGGATGCTGGCGAAGCACGACGTGGCGGTGACGGGGATCGATCCGACGCGGGCGTTGATCGCTCAGGCTCAGGCGCGTGATCCGGCTGGCACGTATGTCGAAGGGGATGCGGCGAGGCTGCCGTTCGACGGAGCCACGTTCGATCTGGTCGTCAGTTGTTTGTCGCTGGTGGATATTCCGGATGCCGCGGCTGCGATCGGCGAGATGGCGCGCGTGATGCGGCCGGGTGCGCGGCTGCTCATCGCGAACTCGAACGGGTTCAATACCGCGGGCGACGGCGAGGGGCTAGGCTGGGCACGCGATGCGAACGGCGCCAAAGCGCATTTCCGCATCGACCGCTATTTGGAGGAGCGGGCGAACTGGCTTGAGTGGCGCGGCATCCGGATCTGCAATTATCACCGGCCGCTGAGCGTGTACATGAAGCTGCTGCTGGGCGAAGGTTTGCGGCTCACGCATTTCGACGAACCGCGGCCGGTTACCGGTGCGCCGGCGGCGCGCGCGGTGGACTACGTGCGCGCGCCTTGGTTTTTGGTGATGGTTTGGGAGAAGGCCCGCGTTTAGCGTTTCATAAGGATTGCGCTGCATCCTTGCGCATTGTATCCTTACCTCCTTACTGTAAGGCAACGCCCATGGGCATCATCGCGAGCAAGATTACGGCCAAGGGCCAAACAACGATTCCGGCAGAGGTGCGGGCGAAACTGCGGCTAAAGGCCGGAGACGCCGTTGTTTACCGGCAAACCAAAGCCGGCATCTTGATCCGTAAGGCCGGCGTGCTCGACGCGGAGTTCTTGAAACTGCAAGAGCACGCACTCAGCGACTGGCTGTCGCCGGAGGCCGACGAGGCGTTCCGTGATCTGTAAGCGCTGGGATGTCGTTCGTCTGACGTTCCCCTACCTTGAAGGTCACGATGCCAAGAAGCGGCCTGCTCTGATCGTTTCGACGGAGGCTCTGACCGCGAACTATCGCGTCCTGTGGGCGATGATGATCACGACAGCCAAAGGCGGCACGTTGGCGGAAGATATTGCGATCAAGGACCCGGAGTCAGCCGGGCTTCCGGAGGACTGCGTTATCCGTCCTTCGCGCTTGTTCACAGTCTCCGAAGACTTGCTGGATCGCCGCCTCGGCGCAATCAGACCCCAAGAACGCAACGCGGTGACGGCGTTCTTGAAGAGGCACATTCCTTAGAGCCAACCGCTCGCTGTCGCTCTCTTCGTTGGGGGATGGACGCGCCCTGCACGCTTTGCTTTGGTCGCCTCGATTTCGAGTCGGAGGGTTTGTATGCGTGCGTGGATAGCGGCGGTGGTGGCGGCGGGGCTTGCTTGGCCGGCGGCGGCGGCTGAGGCGTGGCTGGTCGTCAAGGATGGGGCGACGGCTTGGGGCTATGAGAAGAGTGGGACCGCGAAAAACGAGAAAACCGGGTTCTTGCATGTGCGGATTGCGCGCTATCACGGCGAGCCGCAGAGCGACGGGGCGGTCAGCTATCAGTTCGACATTCGCCGCTACGAGCTCGACTGCGCGAAGCCTGCGGTTCGTCAGATTTCGAACGAGCGTATGACGAAGACGGGCAAGGCCGTTGCACCGGCCGCACTTTCGGCCGGCAATCCGTGGGTGCCCGCGTCGTTCGGTTGGCCGCTGCGCGCCAAGCAGTTCGCGTGCGACAAGACCGGGCTCGACGGCGCGGTGACGTCGCCCAACAAAGCGGCGGCGATGGTTGCGATGATGGGTTTTGGTCCGAAGCTCAGCGAAATCAAGACCACGCCCTCTGCGGCTGCGAAGCCTGCGGTGGTGGCGGCAACGGCTGCGCCGGACGCGTTCTGCACGGCGATCCGCAAGGTGCTGGGCGACGGGCAGAAGGAGACGCCGTTCTTCAAGTCGTTCTATCTGAACGAGGCGGAGCGGCAGAAGTATGCGGGTGCCGGGTCGACCGCGATCGACGGCTTCGGTGCGTGCGCGATCCAACAGAGCCTCGCCCTGCCCGGCCGCATGAGCCCGCGGTTCGGCAGCTATTACTGCACGAAGGCTGCGGGCACGGCGGCCGAGAGTGCTGCGTTCGCGGCGGCGGCGTCGAAGAAGGTGGCCGCGTGTTTGCCGAACGCCTATGTCGTCGAGAGCAACGACGGCGGCATGACGGTGAAGCGCTATGCCCACGAGGTGACGATGGGCGGCTTCCCCCGCGTGCGCGTCGTGCACGAAAAGGACAATCGTGTGGTGCTGTATTTGGATACGCGGGGGATGTGAGGGTTTTCGGAGCTCGTCATTGCGAAACGCGCGCCAACACCCACTTGCGGACCGCTTCGTCGCTCCAGAGGCCGTTGTAGGGGATGTCGGCTTCGTAGGCTTCGCCGGGGGCGCGGCCGGCGCCTCGTTCTACTTTTTGCGGAAAGGTGACTGTGGCCTCACCGCTTGGGAGTTTTTCGCTGCGGACTTCCATGTAGGCGCCGTCGGCGGAGGTGGCGCTGCCCAGCACGGTTACGCCCGGTACCATCAGCACGGTGTCTGCGAAGTTCAGGCATGACGAGGCGCAGCTGCCGTTCGAGAGGACGTAGACGCGGGCGGGGAATGGGCTTGTGCCCCGCGGGCGTTGTTTTGTCAGGCCGCCGCTGCGGCCGGGTTTGCAGCTGCCCATGCGCCACATCGGCGGGTTGGCGCTTGCGATGCGGCGGGTTTGCCAAGCGATGGCGAAGGCGCCGAAGCGGTTCATGGAGAACGCGCCGAACTCCTTTGCCATCTGATCCGACCAGTCTTGCCAGTAGGCGGCGTTCGCTTCCGAGGCGCGCCAGTCGACGGCTTGTTCGCGGCCGGGTGCCTTGTGGCGGGCGAGGATTTCTTGCGTGAAGATTGCGGCCGCGAGTTTGTCGGCCCAGCTTGAGTTGCCACCGCCGTTGCCGCGCGTATCGATGACGATGGCGCGGCCGTTGCGCATGGCGGCGCCCTTTGCTTCGACGGCTTTGATCAGCGCGTCGAGCTTCGGGTAGTTCTCGTCGTCGGAGGAGAATGTGGGGACACCGATCCAGGTCACACCGGGCGCGGGTTCGCTTAACCCCCATTCCGCCTTGGGGCCGATGCCTGCGGCTTGGTATTTTTCCCACCAGGGATCGTCAGTGGGCGGAGCGTTGCGCCAGGCGAGCGTGATTTCTATCGTGCCCTTCGACCACCCGGGCTCGAACATTTGGACAGTGCACTTCGATGGCGCCGGCGCGAACGGGTTGCCGCGGTCGAGGAACAGGCGCGACATGGCGATGCGGCGGTCGTCGGCCAAGCGCTTGTCGAGGCGGAAGGGATAGACGCGTTCATCCAGCAGCTGCGTGAGCGGTTTGCCGTCGCAGGCCACGATCTTTGCACCTTGCGGTGGAGCGTTCGCGTCGGCGGCATCGCGGTAGACGACTTCGGCCACATCGCCTGCGCGGGAGACGATGAAGCCCGGCCAGCGCGTTGAGAGTTGGTCGCCTTCAAGGCTGAGTTGGATGTGCGGATCGCGGAAGCCGTTGATGTAGGCGGCGAGCGTGTAGAAGTAGCCCGCGCGATCGGTCACCTGCCCTGCCCGCCTCCCGGCCTCCGCGAAGCCTTCAATGCCCCAGCGCGCGTAGTGCGGGTTCTCGGCGTCGTAGGGGACAGGCGTGTTGTCCCAGAGCTGTTTGCGCGCGGCGGCGAGATCGATGAGCGTGCGGGCGGACCAGGTTGTGTTGTCCGCGGGCGTCGCGGTTTGGGGCAGCGGCACCGCCTGTATCGGCGGCAGGGTGCAGGTGTAGCACGCGACGAGTGTTGCGAGTGCGCCGACGGCCAGCGTGATCAGCAGCAGTACGATGATGAGCAGCGCGCGCACGCGTATGTTCCCCCGGTAGTCCCCGGGGATAAGGGCGCGAATTGGCGGGGTTGGCAAGGGTGCCCAAACGCTTGCACTGTCCCTCATTCCCCCTTCGCTTAAGCTACGGGGGACCAGGTTGCCAATCAGACCCGGCGTAGCCTCGGCGAAGACGGGCCGTCTCGCGGCTGCGCCCCTCGCCACCTTCTCCCGCTATTCGCGGGAGAAGGGTAATGCACTTTGGAAATTTGGAAAGCGAATTGCCCTTCTCCTGTTGCGAAACGGGAGAAGGTGGCGAGCGGCGTGAGCCGCGAGACGGCCCGTCTTCGCCGAGGCTACGCCGGGTCTGATTGGCAACCTGGTCCCCCGTAGCTTAAGCGAAGGGGGAATGAGGGACAGTGTAAGCGCTTAGCGCTCTAACTGCCCTTCGGGCCGAAGCCGACTGTGGTTTGGATGCGCGTCGGCTTGTTTGTCGTAGTGGCGGGTTTCGTTGTGGTGGACGTGGAAGCGGCTTCATTGCCGCCGGCGTTTCCGGCCGTGTCCGTTCCTGCGGTGCCTTCGCTGAGTTCTTGTTCCAGCTTGGCCGCGCGGCGGATCGAGCCGATGCATTGGTTGATGTAGGTCGCTTTCGACATGCGGTACGGGATCGTGCCGCTGGCATTTTCGGTGTTGAAGCGGTCGACGCAGATTTTCTTGGCGTCGGGCGGGGCGGAGGCGTTTGCGGCGGCGCTCGACAAGACCAAAGCGGCGGCGGCCAGCAGCAAGTTACGCATTACTAAACTCCATCGAGGGGGCAGTGAACCAATGGGAGCGGCAGATGACCTAGGCGAAGGGTCGAAATCAAGGGGTTAAATTTCAGACTAACCTTACGCTTGGTTGGTTGCGTCACACATCCTGCAACTTTCGCCCGCTTTGAGAATCGAAAACCCCTCGCCTTTGGTGAAGACGAGGGGTTATCGCGCGATTGCGGTTAGACGACTTCTTCGGATTTCTTGCGGCCGCCGCCGAGGCCGATCAAGAGAGCGGCGAGCAGCACGACGCCTACAAGGCCGACGAGCCACACGGGGAAGCCGCCGATCTGGGCCTGCATGAACGCGGACGGATCGGAGAACATCGACTTCGTGCCGCTGTCGGAGGCGGGTGTCGCGTCGGTGGTGGGCGTTGTGCTGTCGTCGGGCGCGGTGTCGGTCGGCGATGGGCCCGTCGTGGTGTCGGTGGGCGATGCCGGCGGTGTTGCCGATGAAGCGTCGGCGGTCGTCACCGGCGCGGTATCTGTTTTCGACGGTTCGCTTGCTGCCGTGTCGGCCTTGTCGGGCTTCGACGGCTTGTCGGGTTTCGACACCGGTGCGGCAGCATCGACGCCGGCCTCGACCGGATCGGCCGGCGTTGCCACGTCCGCCGTTTCGTAGCTTGGTGCCTTCACGCGCTTTTTCGGCGGCGTGTAGCTTGCGACCGCGACATCGTCGTCGGGCACGAGCGGGCTGCGCACGATGCGCGGCGCCGGTTGCTCCATCGGCGCCGTTTGAACGGCGACCGGTTGCGACGGCGACGTGTCCACCGCCTTCGTCGACTCGCACGCGGCCAAGGCGGCGGCCGCAACCATCAGCAATGCAATCCGCGCTGTCATGGCTCTCACAGACTCCACAAGAAAAACTGTTGCAAGGCCCCCTCGCAGGGAGAACGTACCTGCGCCGCCTGCGGTTTTCCACGCACGCAGACCTGTAGAGTGAACGGGCCACAACCGTTCATGAAGGTTACCTGGGCTGCGATTCGGCTGCGATTCCTGAGGGGTAATAGCGGGGGGGTTGGAAGGCTGGCCAGGTGTGGCGGATGGGTCCCGGTGCACGTCTTTTTATCCCGACCTCCCCGGGGACTCACCCTGGCGCGGCGCTTGTAAGAAAGATTCACCACCAAGCCACGAAGGACCACCAAGTTTCACCAAGAAGAAAGGAAATCTCACACCACGAAACAATGACACCATGGGTGCCGCTTCTCCGGGCGCGAAGCGCCATTCGGACGTTCGGCTGCGCGCTGACGCGCGCGAAGACTCTTCTGATTGTCTCATTGTGTGAGACATTCCTTCTTCGTGAAACTTGGTGGTCCTTCGTGGCTTGGTGGTGAATCTTCCTTTCTGGGACTCTCTGCGCGCTTGTACGGGTGGAGGGCTGAACCACCTTCGGCTAAGGTCGGTTGCGTTCAGCGAAGGTCGTGATCTCATGCGTATTGTCTTGCTCGCCGCCATTGCCGTTGCCCTCACCGCGTGCATCTCCACGCTCGATACGCCGCCTTCTAATCCCGCGGGCCTGATCAATCAGCGAGTTGCTGTCATGAAGGGGTTTGCGGGCGCGCTGGGTGCGGCCGGTGCTTTTGCTCAAGGTAAGGGCACAGAGGCTGCCGCGCATACGAAGTTGGCGGCGGCTTATGCGAACACCGCGAAGCTGGCTGAGCTGTTCCCGCGGGGGACGGCGATGGGGGATCGGGGTGCCTCCACGTCGCGGGCGCTGTCGACGATCTTCACCAATCGCTCCGACTTCGACGCGAAGATCGAGGCCACCGCGCGCGCTCTCGGTGCGCTCGATGCGCTGGTGCAGCGCGGGGCTAAGGGCGAGGTTGCGCGCACGCTTGAGAGCGCGAAGGCGACGTGCGGATCGTGTCATTCCAAGTATCGCGCGGCGGACGAGTAGGCACCCACGTGCTTCAGAACATCCTGCTCACGCTGATCGGGCTCGGGTTCGTCGCGCTGTCGATCCTTCCGATGGCAGCGGGCAAGATACCCTGGACGTCGCCGGACCCGTGGAGCGGGCTGTTGTTCTTTGCCGGGTGCGCGGTCGTGGGGATCGCCGAGATCGTGCAGTCGCGGCGTCCGGCGAAAGCCGAGGTGACGGGGACACGTGTCGTGCTCAGATACGATCGCGTGCGCTTGGCAGCGCTCGGACTTGCGAGTGCGGGTTGGTTGGCTGCGGGGATCGTCGGGCTTTCAGGCGCGATGTTTCCGGGTTGGCTCTCGTGGGTGCTGATCGCGTTCGCCGGCCTTTGTGCCGTGGTGCTGCTTCCGGCCGGGTTGGACGGCCGGCCGAAGATCGTCGTCGACGCAGAGGGGATCGCCGACTATCGGCGGCTGACGCAGAAGGTTGCGTGGGGCGATTTGGCCTCGATCGGTACGTCGTACGCCCGCGGCGTGCCGGCGGTGATGCTTCGTTTGCGCGATCCCGGTAGCTTTTCGGCCAAGCGCCGCACGCTGGGGCGGCTTCTGGGTCACACGATCGATCCGTTTCACATCAACGCGTTCAACCTCGACGGATCGCTCGGCGACGTTGAGGAGGCGATTCAGCGCTTTGCGCCGCCGGAATTGCTGCCGAAACCCGTGGAAGACTGGGAATACCACGACGATGACGAGGATGAGCTGTAGCGCTCGTCACATCGTGAAAGCCGTCTGGGTTGTGATCAGCGGCACTTCAATCTCTGCCTGTCCTGGCACACCTAACAAGCGTGTTTAACAGGACGTTGAGCCCGCGGGATTGCTGGGCTCACAATCGGGGAGAGAAGACGATGTTGATGCAGAGCTTTGAAGATTGGCTGATCGGTGCGGCGTCGGCGGTGGCGGTTGCCGGTGTGATGGGCGCGCATTTGTTGGCGCAGCCGGTGGTGAGCGACGCGGTCGCGGCCGAGCCGGTGGTGGCCGCCTACACGATCACAGTGACGGCGAAACGGTTGGCCCCGGTGTGCAAAACGGCGGCGGGTGCTGCGATGGTGGAGTGTCAGGGTGCGGGGGCGGTGACAGAGACGCTCCGCGCGCGGTAGTAATTGAAACGCCAAGCACGCCAAGCCGCTTGTGTGCGCTTCAACCGGCGGTGCGGCGGCGGGGTGTGAAGTCTTCTCGCACGAAGCAACGAAGTAACGAAAACGAGCCTCCCTTCGGGCGCGAAGCGCCAATCGAACGGTTGAGTGCGCGCCTGCGGCGCGCGGTGGAATCTGTTCGTTGCTTCGTTGCTTCGTGCGAAATCGTTCTACAGTCGTCTAACAGCCGCCAACGCTTGAAAGTACACACAAGCGGCTTGGCGTGCTTGGCGTTTCAAACTCTGCTAATCTTCCCGCACGATGGATATTCACTACGCGATCGGCGATGTGCATGGGCGGGACGACTTGCTCTCGATGATGCATGAGCGGATCGAGGCTTGGCATCGTTGGCGGCATGAGGGGCTTGCCGCCACAATCGTTTATCTGGGCGACTATGTCGATCGCGGGGCGAAGAGTGCTGCGGTGATCGACCGCGTGATGGCGGGCGTTCCCGGGTTCACGAGCGTTGCGCTGCTCGGCAATCACGAGCAGCTGATGCTCGATTGTCTGACCACGGACGATCGTGAGACGTGGTTGTATTGGCTCGACAACGGCGGCGAGGAGACGATGCTCTCGCTGGGCTTGAAGCCCTACGACGCCCGCGATCCGGTGGCGCTGGCGCGCGCGTTGGGGGCGAAGCGGATTGCGTGGCTGGAGCAGCTTCAGCTGACGTATCGCGCGGGCGATTATCTCTTCGTGCATGCGGGGATCGTTCCCGGCCGGCCGCTTGCCGAACAAAAGCCCAAGGATTTGATTTGGATCCGCCACCACTTCCTCGACAGCGAGGTAGATCACGGCTTCGTGGTGGTGCACGGGCATACGCCGGGCGAGATTCCGGAGTGGAAGGCCAACCGCATCAACGTCGACACGGGTGCTGTGATGTACGGGCAGCTGACCGCCGTGGTGCTGGGTGCCGCCGACAGTCCGCGGTTTATGACGGTGGAGGGGGAGCCTGGGAGCGGGCCTGAGTAGCGCGCAGATTTTTCAATACCGTCCCTAAAATTACTCGTCATGGCCGGGCTTGACCCGGCCACCCAGGGCCAAGCCCAGCGTTCCAAGATTGAAACGCCAAGAACGCCAAGCTGCTCGTGCGCGTTGGCAAACCGCTGTTTAGACCATGAGAAACCCCGGCGGCTTGGCGTTCTTGGCGTTTCAAACATTGAGGTGCCGGAGCGCGCTGCGCTGGGTGGCCGGGTCAAGCCCGGCCATGACGAATATTTTTGAGTTTGCGTTTGAACCTGACAGCCGTGGGTCTCAACTTTGCAGCTTTTGACGCTTCGTTCTTTGCTTTGCCTTCATACGCCGCACGAAGGCTTTGCGGTCGAATGGGCGCGGGTCGCCGCTCACTTCGCCTTCGGCCAAGGCGGCGCGGAGTTTGGAGAGTTTCTTTGGGATGGGGCGCGGCATGATCGGCAGTATAGCTTAGAGAGGCCCAGGCGTGCATCTTCATATGAAACATCCGTTGAGCCGCTGACCCCATGGAAACCGCCCTGCCCTTTTTTGTTTACCGTTATCTTTGTTGCCATGTGGCTTAGCGTGACGTCGCTGCTTGGCTGACTGTCGGCCGCGGCTGCGGGCAAGCTGAGACCGTAAGAAAAAACCCGGCGGGGTGCGCCGGGTTGGAGGTGGGACGCGGGCCCGTTTCGCTTTGGGCCCTGCGATAGGCGTGGCTATTGGACCTGCTGCCAGATCGCGGACTCGACCTGACCCGGGATGAACAGGCCGTCGCTGCCCGCTTGCGCTACGAGCTTTTGGAACGGCACGTCGTTTTGCAGTTTCTGGCGCGACTGATCCCAGTCGGCGAGTGCGTCGTACGTCGCCGACAGCACGAAGTGGCCCATCGGACCGCCGAGTTGATTCAAGATGCGCAGTTCCGTGCCGGTGATCTTCTTCACCTGGCGCACGACTGTGTGGAAGTATTCGTTCGCTTCCAAGTTCTTGCCGGGGGCGACCCGGAACGAGACTGTTGACGTGATCATCGTTTCGTCTCCGTGTTGTTGTGGTTTGACGAACTAACGCGAGCGTGTTGCCGCTCAAGCTTTACAGATGTGGGGCGAGGGCCGCTTCCAGGAGCGGGACATGCTCACCGAACGGGGCGGACGCTACGCCCGCGGGTGCGCTGCGGGCAAATCACATCTTGCGTTTGCTTTCGGATGGCCAAGGCGGCAACACTCAGGCACCCGTCATTCTTCAACGCGAGCAACCACTTATGACCGACGTTCTCACCGATCTCGCCGCACGCCTTGGCCCCAAGACGGCGCTGATCGACGACCGGCCGGGCGGGCGTGTCGTGATTTGGACTTATGCGGAGCTCGAAGCCAACGCGAACCGGCTCTCGCGGTTGCTGCTGGACTTGGGCGTGCACCCCAAGGATCGCATCGTCTCGTGCGGGCAGAATTCGTGTTGGCTCGTCGCCATGTCGAATGCCGTGCGCAAGATCGGCGCGGTGGGGGTGCCGCTCAACTACCGGCTGACGCCGGAGGAGGCGACTTATGTGGTCGATAACTCGGACGCGGTCGTCGTGTTTGCGGATGCGGAGTTTGCGGATTTCTTTGCGAAGATCCGGCCGGACACGCCAAAGGTGCGCGAGACGCTGATCTTCGACGGTGCGCCCGCTGCCGGACAGAAGCGTGTTGAGCCGCTGCTGACTTCGCTCTCGCCCGCGCCGGTTGTCATCGACGGGCCGCCGCTTGAGCCGATGACGATGATTTACACGTCCGGCACCACCGGCAAGCCGAAGGGGGCCGTGCGCTCCTCGATCGGCAATCCGGCGCAATCGGCTGCTCTGTGGGCGGAGATCGGGTATGTGGCCGACGACGTCTACATCACCACGGGGCCGCTTTATCATTCGGGGCCGGGCGGGTTTTTGACCACCGCGCATAGGCTCGGCAACACCGCCGTCTTGCAGCACAAGTTCGACGAGGAGGATTGGCTGCGCCTCGTCGAGAAGTATCGTGTCACCACGACGTTCGCGGCGCCGACGCCGATCCGGCGCATTTGCCAGATGCCGGATGCGGTGTTCGCCAAGTACGACGTGTCGTCGATGGCGCGGATGGTGGCGAACGCGGCGCCATGGTCGTACGCGCTGAAGCAGCTTTATCTGTCGCGGTTTCCGAAGCTGTCGTTGTTCGAGGTGTATGGCTCGACGGAGCTTGGCGTGAACACGGTGCTGCGTCCCGAGCATCAATTGTCGAAGCCGGGGTCGTGCGGGCGCCCTGCCCCCGGCGTCGAGATACGGTTGTTTGCGGAGGACGGTAGCGTGGTGGCGGCGCCGAACGTCGAGGGCGAGCTTTATGTGAAGAGCGCGAACATGTTTTCGACCTACCACAAGGCGCAGGACAAGTTCGAAGCCGACCGGCGCGACGGCTGGCAAACCGTCGGCGACATCGCGACGTTCGACGAGGAAGGCTTCTACTACATCTGCGACCGCAAGAAGGACATGATCATCTCCGGCGGCGTGAACATCTATCCGGCCGAGATCGAGGCGGCGCTCGAAAGCCACGCCGACATCAACGACGTGGCCGTGTTCGGCATCCCCGACGACGAATGGGGCGAGGCCGTGCACGCGATCGTTGTCGTGCGGCCGGGGGTGGTTTTGGCGAAGGAGGCGATCACGGCGTACGCGCGCGAGCATCTGGCGGGCTACAAGGTGCCGCGGTCGATTTCGTATTTGAGCGAGATCCCGCGCACGGGCTCGGGGAAGATATTGAAACGCGATCTGCGCAAGCCGTTTTGGGAGGGAAGGAAGAGTAGGGTGTGAGTGGGCTAATAGCAAAGCGCTTACACTGTCCCTCATCCGTCTCGCGCTACGCGCTCGCCACCTTCTCCCGTCTCGCGACGGGAGAAGGGTAATTCAGTTCTAAAATTCTAGACCTTTCCAAATTGCATTGCCCTTCTCCCACCGCGAGGTGGGAGAAGGTGGCGAGCGCGGCACGCGCGAGACGGATGAGGGACAGTTTCGTCACGGAGGCGCCGTTTGTCCGTCCATGGTCGACATGAGGACGTAGTAGAAGTCGGCGATGGTTTGCATGCTTGTCACCGAGATGCGTTCGTTGGTGCCGTGGATTCTTGGGAGGTCGCCTTCTTTGAGTTCGCCGGGGATGATGCGGAAGACGTTTTTGGTGAGGGGGAAGTAGTAGCGGGAGTCGGTGCCGGCGATCACGAGTGTGGGCACGATTAGGGCGTCGGGGCGGACTGTTAGCAGCGTCTTTTTGATGTGATCGTATTGCGGGCCTGTGATGTCCGAAATCGGGGACGGGTTGCGGCCGCCGTCCATGACCTTCACCTCGATCATGTCGTCGGCGATGGCGCGTTTTACTTTCTCCGCTACGCCGTCCACCGTATCGCGCGGGTGGATGCGGAAGTTGATGCGGGCCTTGGCTTCCGGCGGCATGACGTTGTCTTTCACGCCGCCGGTTATGATCGTCGGCGCGATCGTGGTGTGCAGTTGGGCTGCGCCGGCGGGGCTGGCGCCCATCGTGCTTTCGACGACCGGTTCGAACAGCCACAGGTTTGCGACCGCCATGCGGCGGGTGAACGCGGTTGCGGGCATCATGCCGGTCACGGTCGCGCGCGTCGTTTCGTCGAAGCCGCTATCGAACGGCGGGTTTTTATTCAGCTTCTCGATCGCATGCGCGAGGCGGCCGATTGCGGTTTCGGCGACGGCCGGCGGCGCGGACGAGTGGCCGCCTGCGCTTTTCGCGGTGAGCTCCAGCGTCACGGAGCCCTTCTCCGCGATGCCGACGAGCGCGACCGGCGCGTCAACGCCGGGCAGCGCGCCGTTTGAGATCATGCCGCCTTCGTCGTCGACGAATTCGAGTTCGATTTTGCGTTGGGCGAGAAGCTCGGCGATCTTGGCGTTGCCGTTGCGGCCGCCGATTTCTTCGTCGTGGCCGAAGGCGAACATGATCGTGCGCTTTGGCTGAAAGCCTTTGGCGATGAGTGCTTCGGCCGCTTCCAGCATACCGATCACGCCTTGCTTGTTGTCGAGCGTGCCGCGGCCCCAGACGTAACCGTCCGCGATGTCCCCGGAATAGGGATCGCGCGGCCAGTTCGCCTCTGTGCCGGGGACGACGGGCACGACGTCCATGTGCGACATCAGGAGGATGGGCTTGAGGGCGGCGTCCGTGCCGGCCCACGTGTAGAGCAGGCTGTAGTCGCTCACGATTTCGCGGGTGAGCGTTTTCGTCACGTTCGGGTAGGTGGTTTCGATCCACGTGCGCAAGGCGGTGAAAGCGGCTTGGCTGGCCGCGATATCTTCCGCAGGTGCGCCGTCTTGGTGCGAGATCGTGCGGAATTTTATCGCTTGCGCGAGGTGGACCGCGATCGCGTTCGCGTCGAAGGTGGATTTGTGCGTGGCGGAGACCGGTGTGTACGCCGGCACCATCATCGTGCGGCCGATCACGATGGCGGCGAGCAGCGCGACGGCGGCTAAGAGGCCGAGCAAGATGCGGCGCATGTGTTTCCCCTTGGTGTTTTCTTGCGAGAATAGTCGCGCCGGGGCGGGAAAGTCACGCCTCACCCGGCATCGAGGTCGCGGAGATGCTGTCAAGAGCAACACGAAGGTCTCGAAGGAACACGAAGATCTCCAAGACTCTTGTGGCCGTTGTTAGGCTGAGGCTCGCCCATGTTTCCTAAAGGCGCTTCGCGCCGTTAGTCCCTTTTGGCGCGAAGCGCCTAGGAATCGTAGCGGCAGAGTTTAGCCGCCGCTTCGCCGCCGCACCGGTATCTTGGTGATCTTCGTGTTCCTTCGAGGACTTCGTGTTGCTCTGTACAGCGTCTCCACCGCCCCAGCTTGTGGGCCGACCCCTTTGGCATTAATCGTTGCACGGCAGAATTTTGAACGAGGACATTTCCATGACCGTTTCTCTCTACGATCTTAGCGTCGCCAGTTACTTGCAGACGCTCGGTGGCGTTGCGGGCTTTCTCGAGAAGGGGGCTAAGCATTGTGCGGAGCACAACATCGATCCCAATTCGCTGGTCGAGACGCGGCTTCATGCGGACATGTTTCCGCTGCAGTTTCAGGTGCAGTCGGTGACGCATCATTCGTTGGGTGCGATCGAGGGGTGTAAGGCCGGCGTGTTCAACCCGCCGCCGTCGATTCCGGCGCAGGACTATAAGGGCTTGCAGAAGATGGTGGCGGATGCGCGCGATGCGCTTGCCAAGTTGACGCCCGCGGACGTGAACGGGCTTGCCGGGCGCGACGTGATCTTCCAACTGCGCGACTTCAAGATTCCGTTCACGGCGGAAGGGTTCGTGCTCTCGTTCTCGCTGCCCAACTTCTATTTCCACGCAGCGACGGCCTACGACATCCTGCGCATGAAGGGCGTGCCCTTGGGTAAGCGGGATTACATGGGGCAGTTGCGGATGAAGTCGTAGGGGCTAATCACCAGCACTGTCCCTCAACCGTCTCGCGGCTGCGCCGCTCGCCACCTTCTCCCGCTATTCGCGGGAGAAGGGTAATTCACCCGTGAATTTTAGAACTGAATTGCCCTTCTCCCACCGCGAGGTGGGAGAAGGTGGCGAGCGCGGCACGCGCGAGACGGATGAGGGACAGTGTGAGAACTTAGGCACCTCTTTATCGCAGCTTCACGAATCTCAGTGCCATGCGGTCGCTTTCACCGATGGCGTCGTAGGGGGTGCTGTCGAAGGCGGGGTCGGCCGGTTGGCCTTGGGGGGCTGAGCGGCGCGTCGGTGGCAGCGTCCAGACGCCGAAGGGGTGGTCGCGGTCGTCTTTGGCGTTCGCGTACATGTCGGAGCGGGCGTCGAGTTTGAAGCCTGCCTTCTCGGCCGCGGCGATCACGTAGGCTTCGGTCACGTAGCCGGTGGGTGCTTTCGGGTCTTGTGTCGTGCCCGGCGCGTTGCGGTGTTCTTCGATCGCCAAGATGCCGCCCGGCTTCAGCACGGCGAAGCTTTCGGCCATCACTTTGTCCATGATGCCGTTGGCCATCCAGTTGTGGATGTTGCGGCCGTTCAAGACGAAGTCTACCGAGTTGGGTTCGCCTAAGCCCACCGACTTCGCGCCGAAGTTCACGTAGGCGACGTCGCCGTAGATTGCTTTGTCGGCGAAGCGCGCTTCGAACTTTGCGCGCGCGTCGCGGGCGGCTTGCGGCAGTTCGGGGTTCGCGAGGTCGGCTGCGGTTGCCATGTAGCGGCCCTTGGTCAGCTTCGCGTACGGCGCGAGGATCTCCGTCCACCAGCCGCCGCCGGGCGAGAGTTCGAGCACCGTCATGCCGGGCTTCAAGCCCCAGAACGTCAGCGCCTCGATCGGCTTGCGGGTTTTGTCGCGCTCGACGTTCGCGGGCGTGCGCCAGGTGCCGGACACCGACTCGATCAGCACGCCGTCGCCGGCGTTGGCGGTGTGGGCGGCTGCGACGAGTGCGATGGCGGTGACGGCGGCGGTTAGGATGCGCATGTGGTGTCCCCGGTGTGTGGTTCGGGCCGGAACGTAGTGGATGTGCCGGGGATGGCAAGGGGGGCTTTAGAGAAGCTCGAAGTAGGCGCCGTCAGGGAGCCGGTAGCGCCGGAAGTCCGCGGTGTCGACCGTCATTATCTCCCGCACGCCGGTTTCGACCGCGAGCCAATAGAGCGAGGCATCGGCAAGGTCCATCTCCCGCTTGCCGTCGGTGTAGCGGCGCATCCACTGCGTGATCTGCCCTAAATCCTGCGCGTCAAAGTGATGGATTTGGGCGCCGCCGCGTTCGATCCAGTGCAGCAGTTGGTAGCGGTAACTCGGCTCGAGCATGTAGGCCGCTTCCGTGACGCACGGCCATGTCGTTATCAACGTGACGCCGCCAGCGGCCAACGCCCCGAGCATCGGATAGAAGCGCGCATGGTGCTTATCGTCCACTGCAAACAGCGCAATCTGCGGACCGGCGTCAAGAAGAACGCTTCGCACGCAGCTTCGCCTTGAATCCTGCGCCGGTGTTTGTGGACGCATCCGGGCGGCCCATCGGCTTCTTGCTGCGTACCTCGTTCAAGAGTTCGAACGGGTTCTTCTTCAGACCCAGTACGCGCTCGATCGCGTCTTTCACCACTTCGGATTTGGTCACGCCGCGGCGGCGCGATTCCGCCGCGAGACGCGCGTCCAGTTCGGGGTCCAGGCGGACGGTGAGGGTCATGGGCGTTTTCTCCGGCAGGTGTATTACAGTATTACAAACCCAATTGCGATGCAACCCCGTGGGGTGCCTAATCTCTTGCGCTGTCCCTCATCCGTCTCGCGGCTGCGCCGCTCGCCACCTTCTCCCGTTAGTCAACGGGAGAAGGGTAATTCACACACACAATTGATTCCCCTTCTCCCGTCGCGAGACGGGAGAAGGTGGCGAGCGCGGCACGCGCGAGACGGATGAGGGACAGTGGCTGGCGTGAGGCTTCTGTGCGTGCGAACATGGAGATGAAAGCTAACGAGGTACAACGATGT
>JBJXEH010000093.1:0-4576 GCA_046153995.1 Micropepsaceae bacterium | reverse complement strand
GTAGCGTTCGCACCAGTGTGACGGGGCCCGAGACTGCGAAGCAGGTGTGGCCTGCCGGATCGCCGTAGCCGTTGCCGGTGGGACCCGCGGCGCCGGTTTCGGCTAGGCCCCATTCGACGCGGTGTTTGGCGCGGATCGTGTCGGCCAGAAACGCGGCGTAGGGTTCGCTCGACGAGCGCATGCCGCCTAAGCTTTCGCGATCGAGGTTCAGCAGGCCTTTGAACGCGCGTGCCGAATAGATTATGCCGCCGCCCGCGTAGTAAGCGGAGGCGCCGGGGACCGCGAGCAGGGCTGCAGAGATCAGGCCGCCTGCGGAGGACTCGGCGACGGCGATGCGTTCCTTGCGCGCAATAAGCAGGCTGGCCACTTTGGCGGCGGGGATGCGTGCGTCGTGCATGTCAGTGTTCTCTTTCAATACTCAACTCATCCGCCGTCGATAATTGCGACGGCGTGCTCGAACCTGTGCGCTTCGAGATCGCTCCGGTGTAGAAAGAAATACGCCTTTCCGCAGTCGGCGAACATGGCTCCCCAGCCGCCGAAGCAGGTGTCGAACTGTGCCAGAAGCCGCATGTCTACGGCAGGCGTGTTGGGCGGCGCGTAGCCATGGCGTACCGCCACTTCGGCTGCCTTCTCGAATGACTCGCTTTGAGTTTCGTAGGGAAAGCCCAGAAGCTGGTTGGCGTTGTAAAGCGCGCCGCGGACGGTTTGTCCGGCTGCGTTTAGCGCGTCTGCGGGAGGTTTCGCGTCCTCGACATCGTAGAGCCTTAGCAACTGAATCCACGCGTTGCGCACGATCGTCGATAACTCCTGTTGGCCGACAATCATCCGGAGCTGGGGTTCGATGAGCTTCAAGGCCTGGCGCACATTGTCACCGCAATCGTGCAGAGGCTCGTGCCGTTCGATCTTCGCGAGGAGGTCCTGCGACACCAAGGCGACCGAATTGCTCGCGGAGAGACCCTTTCGCCAATCATCCTGAATCTCTAGCTGCTGTTGCCGTGAAAGTCCTCGTTGCTCCCAAGCCTTGACGATATGCGGTTCGACATGACCGCGATCCAGGCCGGCAACGAGTTTGCGATAATTGTCTAGGCTCGCCGTCGCCTTCGTCTGGCATGTGCTTAGAATGCATCGGGCAACGTAGGCTGCGGTCAACGACGCAGAGTCAAATGCGCTTGGCGACGTGCCGGACGCAGGTTCGCCCAGAATGTCCGAGAGCGTTTTGGTCCGTTGAGCTTCGTATGGCTTGCGGTCTCCAACGGCCGGCTGCGCGGCCGTCCTGTTCAGCATAGAGTCAGGATCGAGATGAGTCGTTGCCGCGTGCATGCTTATCGGAACAAAGCCGTATCGTCTGTTTTCGTGAGCCGCGCTCTCCGGCGGCAAACTCTTGACCGGGTCGAAACTATTGACCGGGTCGAGGCCATTCATCGCCATGAGCGTGCTTCTGGTGGAACGGAACGGCGGCACGGTTTCGGGCGGGTTGCGGCTGACGAGGTTCGCGCCGCGATAGTGTTTGACGATGCAGCGATTGTCGTCGTCATTTCCGATGTCTTCGTGCATCACATGGAAGAACGACAAAAGACCGTCGCGCGGGAGATGTTGCCTGCCATCGAAGGCTGGAAGTTCCGCGCAGTCTATCTGTGCTAGAAAATTTGGCGGTTGCGGTTCTTTGACCGGTGGGCGATCCGGGGCGAGCCACCTCCCCGTCACTATGCAGGTCGGCCAGGCTTCGTCTTTTGGCATCAGCGGATCGCCGCCGAGATGACTCCGGCTATTACGGTCGCCCCGGTGAACCGGCCAGCGTTTCTTCAGTACGATGCTGTTGTTCGATGTCATCCAAGTTTCCCGTCAAGAGAGTGCGATGAAAGCAGCGCAATCTCTGGCTACGACGCCACGAAGAACGGCTGGCTGCGCGGGTCAAGGCACAATGCAATGCGTTCGCGAAAATTCGAATGTGTGACCATTTGCAGTGCGCGTTCGGGTTCGAAGAACCCAACTTCGAGCGACTCGGCACTGGTCCGCAGTTCGCCGCCGGAGCAACGTCCGCGAAACAAGGCGTTTACGACGCTCCGGCTCAACGCCTGAAACACGCCACAAAAGACGAGATCGCTCACCTCGATTCCCGACTCTTCAAGAACCTCGCGCTTCGCTGCAGCTTCCAGCGACTCGCCGATTTCGACTTGGCCACCCGGCATCTCCCAACCGCGTTGCGGCGAGCGCACCAGCAAGATTTTTCCGGCTGAGTCCGTTGCGACGACGGCGGCGCTTACGATGTGGCGCGGCGAATTCAACCAAATTGGATCATCGAACCAGCTCACTGGGTTTCTCCTTCTGATGCGGGTCAGTACACGCCCGGCACGATGCGGTAGGGTACGCGTTTGATGTACTCGTTCCACAGTGCGCCGTACTTTTCCGCGCAGCGGCGGTCGTCGTCGATTTGGCGGGGGACGAGGAGGGCGATGTAGTAGAGCTGGTAGGCCCAGGGGCCGATGTGGCTTGGGTAGCCCAAGGCGAGGGCTAGGCCGATCGCCATCAGGAATTCGCCGAGGTAGTTCACGTGGCGTGACACTCCCCAGAAGCCGTTGACGAGGAGTTTGTGTTTGCCGTCGGTCAGGGCCTCGGGTGCTAGCCCCAGGAACTTCGCGGCGGGGTCGCGTTTGAATGTGTATTTTTGCATGTTCGCGCCGCGGGCGAGTGACCAGCCTGCGAAGAAGAGGACTGCGGCGGCGATCAGTACTGCCGTTGGCGCGTGTGGGTTGGGGAGTTCCGCCGTCGACCATAAACCGATCACGTAGAAATACGGATAGAACAGCAGGCAGCCCCAGCCGAGTTTGAAGCCCATGCGTTCGGCGAAGAAGTCGTAGGTGTAGAGATGCACGCGCTCGAAGAAGAGGTACTCCGTCAAGAAAAACGTGAACAGCGCGGCGTAGAGCACGACGCCGGGGGAGGGATCGCCGGGGTGCATCAGAACGTGGTGTGCTGCGAACGAGTAGATGTTGAGGCCCAGCATCGTGGCGCCAACCATATAGAGCCACATCTTCGCGTCGATGCGGCCGCCCAGCCATTGCGGGTTCGGCGCGCGGCCGAGGAAGAGGTCGGTGAATAGCCCTTTTCCTGTCGACGGTTCGGGCAGGACGACGGCGGCGGTGAAGATCAGTCCGAACACGCATGCGCCGGCCAGCCCTTCCCATCTTGTTGTCCAGAAGAAGTCCCACGCGAGCCAGCCTTGCGAGCAGGCGAGCGCCCAAAGCGCGATCGTGAGCGCGAAAACGATGAGGCCGTTCAGGCGATAGCGGTGAGGCTTTCCCGTCGCGGGATCGATGACGTAGCCGTCGACGGTGCGCGCAGGCACGATGAGGTGCAGCAGCGTCACGATTGCGTAGACGCCGAGCGGCGCGAGGAAGCCTGCGAGCGTCATGCGAGGTCCTTCGTGGAGCGGGCGAAGATATCGATGGCGGTGCGGCGCGGGAGCAAGCGGCCGAGCGCGAAGCGGGCGATCCGGTTGACAGTGCCGGGCACGACGACGGGGCCATGGCCGAGTGCATCCAGCGTTTGGTTCGCGACGTCGGCGGCGTCGAGCGTCCCCGGGGCCTCTTTGGTTGCGGCCTTCGCGTAGCCCGGGGTGCGGATGGCGCCGGCGGTGGAAACGACGATGTCAACGCCGTGCGGTTTGAGTTCGGCCCAAAGGCCTTCGCCGAGCACGATGTTGAACGCTTTCGACGCGGCATAGGTCGCGATGCGCGGCGCGCCTTGGTAGCCCGCGAGCGAGGACATGAACACGACGCCGCCGCTTCCCCGCGCGACCATCTTGGGTGCGAGCGTTCGCGCGAATGTCAGCGGTCCGCGGATGTTCACGTCAATGACGCGGGTGAGGTCTTCGAGCGGCTTGCTCACGAGTTCGCCGACCGGCGCATGGGCGGCGTTGTAAACGGCGAGGCCGATGTCGAGGTTTGCGGTCAATGTTTCGAGGGCGGCGGGGAGGTCGGCGCGCGCGAGGTCGAAGGCTTCGGTGCGCACCTCGACTTTGGAGCTATTGCGTAAGCCTTCGGCGACGCGATGAAGATGGTCTGCTCTGCGCGCCAGGAGGAGCACGTTCAATCCTCGTGCGGCGAGTGCGGCCGCAAAGGCAGCGCCAAGACCTTCGGAAGCACCGGCGACGACACCCCAAGGGCCGTATTTCGAGACGAACGGTGACGGCGCCATGGGATCGCTCCGATGGCGATTGTGGGAACTCATGCGCGCCGAACCGCCGGGTTGATGGCGAGCGAGGCGCCTGCGGCGTTGCCGGCTTCGAAGGCGTCAGGGGACACCATGCGGCTGGAGCTGCGTGACGTACGCAGGTTTAGATTGAGTTTGCCGAGTTCCGCGTCGACGACTGCGGATTTCACGACGATCAACGCGCGGCCGGTGCCGGCGTTCGCGGCGTCGCGCGCGTCTTTCATGGCGGCCAACTTCTCTGCAATCGAGTTCACCATACCGAACGTGAACGACGCGTTCGCCAAGTGGCGTTCGTTGTGGCGGAAGCGTTGATAGGCTTTCGAGGTTTTGTAGCGGCCGAGTTCGTTGCGGACGGCGCCGTCGA
>JBJXEH010000092.1:0-4293 GCA_046153995.1 Micropepsaceae bacterium | reverse complement strand
TGCGCTTGCGCCGGATCGAAGCCGCTGATGATCGGCTTCAACGCAGACACCGGCGTGCCCCTGCGGCGCAGCGCATCGATGAGGCCGCAGGTGATGTAGGTCTTACCAACTTCAGTGCCGGTGGCGGTCACGAAGAAGCTCGTCATCGAACGAACGGCCTCACGGCATCGGCGAGGCGCAAGACGTCTTCTTCGCGGTGCGCTGCGGAGAACGTGATGCGCAGGCGGGCGGTGCCAGCGGGCACGGTCGGCGGGCGGATCGCCGTGACGAGGAAGCCTTGCCGTTCGAGCACGGCGGAGGCTTCGAGCGCCGCTTCGGGGTCGCCGAGAACCACCGGCACGATTGCCGACTGAGCGGCGGGCAAGTTCGCGCGGGCGGTGAACTGGCGTGCGAGGGTCAGCGGTCGCGCGCAGAGAGCCGGGTCATTGGCGATGATGTCGAGACCCGCGATCGATGCAGCGACAACGGCGGGCGGCAGGCCAGTGGCGTAGATAAGCGAGCGGGCGCGGTTGACGAGGAGGTCGGTCACCGGGCGGCTCGCGGCGACGTAGCCACCGTAGGAGCCAACCGCTTTCGAGAGCGTGCCCATTTGCACGTCGGGGCGCGCGCTCCAGTGCGCGGCCGAGCCGCGTCCGTTGCCGATGACGCCGAGGCCGTGCGCGTCGTCGGTCATCACCCACGCGTCGTGGTCGCGCGCGGCGGCGATGATGTCGGGAAGTGGGCTAAGGTCGCCGTCCATGCTGAACACGCCTTCGGTCAGCACAAGGCAGTTCTCGGACTCTCCCCGGTACGTTTCAAGCAGGCTGCGCAGGTGGCCGACATCGTTGTGCCGGAAGACATGAAACACAGCGCCCGAGAGCTTCGCGCCTGACATCATGCACGCGTGCGAGAGTTCGTCGGCGACGATCAGGTCGCCGGGTCCCGCGAGGGCAGGGATGGTGCCTAGATTCGCCAAGTATCCTGAGCCGAAGACCACCGCAGCGTCGGTTCCCTTGGTGCCCGCGATTTTTGCTTCCAGTTCCGCGTAGAGCGCGTGGTTGCCTGTAACAAGACGCGAAGCGCCCGCGCCCGCGCCGTGCTCCAGCGCGGCGGCTGCGGCCGCCTTCAGACGCGGATCGTGCGCCAGGCCGAGATAGTCGTTGGAGCAAAAATCCAGCGCGCGTTTGGGCTCTGGCAGGCTGCGCAGCAGCGCGCCGGATTGAAGCGCTTCAAGCTTGCGCCTGGCAACGTCGTCGAGAGAGGTCATGGGCCACATTCTAGGGCTTTGCATCTGCGAAATGGAACCCTTAGGTGTGGGCTCAAGGAGGCGTCGTGACGAACCCCGAATGGTTGACGCAAGGGTGGCCGCACATTTGGCTGCCCTACGCGCAAATGAAAACGGCGCCTGCGCCGCTCGCCGTGGTGGGCGCCGACGGCGTGCGCTTGAAGCTTGCTGACGGGCGCCAGCTGATCGACGGTGTGGCGTCGTGGTGGACGGTCGCGCACGGCTACAATCATCCGCACATCCGCGAGGCCGTTGCGCGGCAGCTCGCGACGTTGCCGCATGTGATGCTGGGGGGCTTGGCCCACGAGCAGGCTTACACGCTGGCGCGGCGGCTGGCAGCATTGATGCCGGGCGATTTGAACCGCGTGTTCTTTTCCGACTCCGGTTCGGTCGCGGTCGAAGTGGCGCTCAAGATGGCGATCCAGTTCTGGATCAATCGGGGCGAGCGCGGGCGCACGAAGATCGTGAGCTTCAAGCACGGCTATCACGGCGACACGTTTGCCACGATGGCGATCTGCGACCCCGACGATGGGATGCATGCGCTGTTCAAGGGCGTGTTGAACGAGCAGATCGTTGTGGACCTGCCGCATGACGGTGAGACGACTGCGGCGTTCGACGCGTTGCTCGCGCGCGAGGCGAAGCATGTTGCGGCCGTGATCGTCGAACCGCTGGTGCAAGGCGCCGGAGGGATGAAGTTTCATTCGCCCGAGACGCTGGCGCGGATCGCGGCGGCGGCGCGCCGGCACGGCGTGCTGTTCATCCTCGACGAAATCTTCACCGGCTTCGCGCGCACGGGCACGATGTTCGCGATGGAACAAGCGAATCTCGTTCCCGATATCGTGTGCCTGGGCAAAGCGCTGACGGGCGGCACCGCGCCGCTCGCGGCAACGGTAGCAAGCGACCGCGTGTTCGAGGGCTTTCTGTCCGACGATCCGGCAGCAGCACTGATGCATGGGCCGACATTCATGGGCAATGCGCTGGCCTGCGCGGCGGCGAACGCGTCACTTGATATCTTCGAGCGCGAGCCGCGCATCGAACAGGCGCGGCGCATAGAGACGTGGCTCCGCGAAGGCTTGGAACCAGCGCGAGGCCTACCCCACGTACGCGACGTGCGCGTCAAAGGCGCAATCGGCGTGATCGAGGTAGAAGGTTTCGATCCGCGTAGCTTGCGTCAAAAGTTTATCGACAAAGGCGTATGGATCAGGCCGTTCGGTAACATCGTCTACACGACGCCACCGCTGACGATATCCGCAGCAGATTTGGGGAAGCTGACCGCCGCGATGGTGTCGGTTGTGGGTGGGGCCGGTTGAACCATGCGTCTAGATCCCTTGCGAGACTGACAACGACGAACGGAGGGCCCCAAGCTTTGTAGCGCGGCGTTGGGTAGTGTCTTGATCCGAAGCCGAATACTCGACCACCTCAAGGCTACGGCCGTGGGTCGAGCTTGACCAAGCCGTCGCCCAAACCGGACACGTAGGCCGGTCCGTTTCCCGGCGAGAGGATGATCCCCGTCACGGGCCCCGGCAGCGGCGCCCAGAGCTTCGGCGTGAACAAGTCGAGCAAAGGTTGGCGCGCGTTGCTGCGGCGTTGCCATTCCGCCGCGATGCGGTCGTTGTCCGCAGTTTGCGCCCGGAAGGCGGAGGTCGCCTTGCCGGTATCCGGATCGATCGTCAGGATTTCATTGCGCACCAACGACGCGACCCAGAGCGTGCCGCGCGCGTCGATCTCGATGTTGTCGGGCAGCAGGACGTTCGCGAGGGTTCTGCGATGCGACAGCTTGCCGGTTTTGAACGACACGCGGAACGCGTTCACGCGATTGCCGCACGACTCGTTGAGGTAAAGCTGAGCCCGCGCCTCGTCGAGGACGATCCCGTTAGCGAAGCAGAGCCCCCCCAGGACGCGGCGCGGCTTCGGGTGGGGCCGCCGGGCCATCGGGGCGGCGATCCGAAAGAGCGCGCCGTCCGCCACAAACGTGTTGAACGATTTGGTGAGGTCTTCTTCGGATTTCGCCCCGCCGCGATTGCGGGTCGATTGCGTGAACCAAAGTGCGCCCGTGCTGTCGCGGACGGCCGTGTTGACGGCGTAAGAGTGCTGATGAATCAGCGTTGTGGTCTCGGCTTCGACATCGGTGCGATAGATCGCGCCAGTGTGAATGTCGGCGACGAGGATGTGCTTGCCGTCGGGTTCCAGCGCGACGCCATTGGGCGCGGCCGGCCAGGTTTTGGGATCGTGCCGGAAACCGGCCTTGGCGAAGTTGCCGAACGGGCGAACGGATTGATCGGCGGCGATGAGGCTGAGACCGTGTTTTTGATCGGCGACAATGATCCGCCCATCGGCGAGCGCGATGCCGTCCTCCGCGCGGTTGAGCCCCTTGGCTGCGGGGAACACGTTGAACGCCGCGGCGGATTGCGCCGGAGTGGCCTCGTTGTTCGTGGCCGTCATCGTGGCGCAGGCCGACAAGGCGCCCGCGACGAGGGCGAGAGATAAAACCCGGTTCATTCGAATCCCCAAAATTGTCTGATGGCTGAGCCAGACGTTTCACGCGCGTGCGTCGTACGGCACGTTTCGAAGCGCAACGTATATGTTGCGACGTATATCGTCGACGATGGAATTCTTGAGATCGGGATATCTTGGGGGAGAACAGCGACGGGGAGTGGTGTCCCGCAGTTCCCGCTGGGAGATTATGAACTTCACCCGGTTGTTGAGACACCTTGAGTGCGGCAATGTGCGTTCTTCTTACGTTCGAGTGAATGCGCTATATTACTGCCCGTTATGTCGAAATCATTAGGAGCACCCCGGTGCTGCAAGACGCACCCATCTCACTCGCGACACCCCACGTGAGCTTGGTCCGACCACGGCGCGACGCACATTTGCGCGGTGCTGGACGTCGCCCCGCCGGAATCGATGCTGCCGGATACCCCCGACTCCTGTGCCACATGTGCCATTTCGCCAGCACTGAACCCCGGGAACGCCTTGGGGGAACTTGGACCTCGCGCGCGCGAAAAAGGCCGGTTTTGCCGCCTAACTCT
>JBJXEH010000091.1:0-5579 GCA_046153995.1 Micropepsaceae bacterium | reverse complement strand
TGCACGATGCTGGCCGTGCAAGCCGAAGGCGCACAAGTGACCACGATCGAAGGGCTCGCTAAAGACGGCAAGCTGCACCCGGTGCAGGCGGCCTTTAAGGAGCACCACGGTCTGCAATGCGGGTTCTGCACGCCGGGCATGATCATGACGGCCGTCGATATGATCCGGCGTATTCCGAACTTGGACGAGAAGACGATCCGGTCGGAGCTTGAGGGCAATCTCTGCCGCTGCACGGGATATCAGAACATCGTCAAGGCGATCGATGCGGCGTCCAAAGAGATGAAGGGGGCGCACGCATGACAGCTCCCGTCATCGGCGCCTCCATCCGGCGTAAAGAGGACCACCGGTTCATCACTGGCCAAGGGCGCTATACGGACGACATCAACCGGCACGGTCAAACGCACGCCTATTTCGTACGGAGCCCACATGCGCATGCGAAGCTGCGCGGCGTGGACACGAGTGCGGCGCGAGCGGCAAAGGGCGTTGTCGGTGTTCTGACCGGTGCAGATCTCGCGGCCGACAAGCTTGGCGGGTTGATCTGCGGGTGGATGATTCATTCGAAAGACGGGACGCCGATGAAGGCGGGCGCTCACCCTGCCCTTGCGGTCGATACCGTTCGCTATGTCGGCGACCACATCGCGATCGTGATTGCCGAAACCTATGGGCAAGCCAAGGACGCGGCCGAGCTCGTGAAGATCGAGTACGAGGAACTTCCCGCCGTCGTCGATCCGGCGAAGGCGCAGAGCGATGCCACGCAGGTTCATGCCGAGGCGCCGCGCAACACGATCTATCAGTGGGAGATCGGCAACAAGCCGGAGACCGAGGCGGCGTTCGCGAAGGCGGCGCAGATCGTGAAGCTCGACCTCACGAACAACCGGCTGATCCCGAACGCGATGGAGCCCCGCGCGTGCGTCGGCGAATATGACGACGGGACGGGCAGCTACACCTTATACGTGACGAGCCAAAACCCGCATGTGGCGCGGCTCGTCATGTCGGCCTTCATCAACCTTGCGCCGGAGCACAAGCTGCGGGTCGTGGCGCCGGATGTCGGCGGCGGGTTCGGGTCGAAGATCTTCATCTATGCCGAGGAAGTCGTTTGCACCTGGGCGTCGAAGAAGGTGCGCCGGCCGGTGAAGTGGACGGCGGAGCGGTCGGAGTCGTTTCTTTCGGACGCGCATGGACGGGATCACGTCACGCATGCGGAGCTCGCGCTCGACGCGGATGCGAAGATGCTGGGCTTGCGGGTGAAGACGATCGCCAATCTCGGCGCGTACATGTCGACGTTCTCATCCAGCGTGCCGACGTATCTCTATGGCACGCTCCTCTCGGGCCAATACGACCTGCCTGCGATCTACGCGGAGGTGGATGCGGTTTATACGAACACCGCCCCGGTGGACGCCTATCGTGGAGCTGGCCGTCCGGAGGCGACCTATGTCATCGAGCGGATTGTCGAAGAAGCGGCGCGGCAGCTGAAGCTCGACCCCGTCGCGTTCCGGCGCAAGAACTTCGTGCGCAAGTTCCCGCATCAGACGCCCGTGATCATGAACTATGACGCCGGCGACTACGATGCATCGCTCGACGCGGCGTTGAAGCTCGCCGACCACGCGGGGTTCCCAGCGCGCAAAGCGGAAGCGAAGACGCGCGGGAAGCTGCGCGGGCTCGGCTTCTCGACCTACATCGAAGCGTGCGGCCTCGCCCCCTCAGCGGCCGTCGGGTCGCTTGGCGCCGGCGTGGGCTTGTGGGAGTCCGCTGAGGTGCGCGTGACGCCGACGGGCGGCGTCGAAGTCTTCACCGGCGCGCACAGCCACGGCCAAGGGCATGAGACCACTTTCGCGCAGGTGGTGGCGGGCCGCCTCGGCATCCCGATGGAGAACGTCGAGATCATCCACGGCGACACCAACTCCGTGCAGTTCGGTATGGGAACGTACGGCTCGCGCGCGGCCGTGGGGCTTACCGCCGTCAGCCGCGCGCTCGACAAGATCGAGGCCAAGGCGAAGAAGATCGCGGCGCATGTGCTAGAGGCGTCCGCCGCCGACATCGTGTTCGAGAACGGCGAGTTCAAAGTTGCGGGAACTGACCGTAAGCTTGCGTTTCATGAGGTCGCACTGAACGCCTATGTCGCGCACAAGTTTCCGACATCGGAGATCGAGCCTGGCTTGAAGGAAAGCGTGTTCCACGACCCGACGAACTTCACGTTCCCGGCGGGGACGCACATCTGCGAAGTGGAGATCGATCCCGATACCGGCGTCACGACGATCGTGAGCTTCACGGCGGTCGACGACTTCGGCAACGTGATCAACCCGATGATCGTCGAAGGTCAGGTCCAAGGTGGCATCGCGCAAGGCATCGGGCAGGCGTTGCTCGAGCACGGCGTGTACGACAAAGAATCGGGGCAGCTGATCACCGGCTCCTACATGGACTACACGATGCCGCGCGCCGATGACCTGCCCAGCTACAAGCTCGGCTTCACGGTGACGCCGTGCCCGTCGAACCCGCTTGGTATGAAAGGTTGCGGCGAGGCCGGGGCCATCGCCTCGCCCGCCGCCGTCATGAACGCCGTGACCGACGCGCTTGGGCTGAAAGAATTCAACATGCCCGCAACACCGTCGCGCGTGTGGGCTGCGATCAATCGCACCCGCGCCGCCGCGGAATAAGGACCAAGAGCCATGTACCAATTCCAATATTTCCGCCCGAAGTCGCTCGACGAGGCGCGCAAGCTTTTCGAGAACAACGGCGATGCGAAGTTTCTCGCCGGCGGGCAGACGTTGCTCCCGACGCTGAAGCAGCGGCTGGCGCAACCGACGGCGCTGATCGATCTCGGCGGCATCGCGATGAGCGGGATCAAGGTTTCGGGTGGTGTCGTCACGATCGGCGCGGGGACGAAGCACTTCGAGGTTGCGACATCCGCTGATGTGAAAAGCGCGATTCCCGCGCTTGCCCAACTGGCCGGTCACATTGGCGATCCGGCGGTGCGGCATATGGGGACGCTCGGCGGGTCGATAGCAAACAACGATCCGGCGGCGGACTATCCGGCGGCGGCGTTGGGTCTTGGCGCCACGATCAAGACGACGTCGCGCTCGATCAATGCCGACGATTTCTTCACGGGCATGTTCGAGACGGCGCTCGAAGAGGGCGAGATCATCACCGAGGTTTCGTTCCCGGTACCTGAGAAGGCGGCCTATATGAAGTTCCCGAACCCCGCCTCGCGCTACGCGATGGTCGGCGTGTTCGTCGCGAAGACGAAGGGCGGCGTGCGCGTCGCAGTGACGGGTGCTGCCAGCAGCGTGTTCCGCGAAAGTGCGATGGAGGCGGCGCTCACCAAGTCGTTCACGCCGGATGCGGTGGCGGGGATTAAGGTGTCGCCGGGAAACATGAACAGCGATCTGCACGGGACGGCGGAGTATCGCGCGCATCTCGTGACGGTGATGGCGAAGCGGGCGGTGGCCGCGGCTGGATAACCAGCTTTGTTCCGTCATCCCGGCTCTCGCTACGCTCGGCCGGGATGACAGTTTTTTTGCGTTAGCGTCCGCGCGGCTTTTCGCGTTTCTCGGCTAGCTCCACGCGCAGGTTGCGCATCATCTTTTCGACTTCGGGCGCTAGGTTCTGTACGGCGGCCATGCGTACGGTTTCCGCGAGGTCGCGTTTCGCATCGCCGGTCGAGAAAGCCGTTGTGAGCGAGGTATCTTTCGCTTCAGCTTGCGCGGTGCCGTACGGATAGCCGTTGCGAACGTCGATCATCATCGCCTGGGCAACGCCCCGCGCTTTGACATCCTGACTCGGCAGAACAAATGCGCCGATCAGCGTCCAGTTGCCGATCGAGAGCGGATTGTCCGACGTGTCGGCTGTCCCGTCCGACTCGTAGATGACGACGGCATCAAGATGCTGACGTGCGGCTGCAAGTTGGATCTTGCGAACAACCTCCCGGGCGGACGAGTTGTTGCGCTGGTCGTCGAACATTTCGGCGATGAGCGGGCTGACCGGCACAAATTCGCCGAACTTTGGGCCAAGGCTTGTAGCCACCCTTTGCCACGCAACAGCTTCTTGTTCGGGTATCCCTGTGAGTTTGATGCTGTAGCCCCAGCGATCCGTCGGGCCAATCCTCGCTAGGCCTATGCGGGCCGGGAAGCGGAGCAGCGGCTCAACGGCAGCGGCAGCTTTCACATCGCTGCTCATTTGCGCCGGTCTTGAAGCCGACTCTTGTGCGTATGCGCGCAAGTAGTCAGAGCCGGACGTCGTTTGGCTGTGCTGTGTGCAGCCCATGAGTGCGAGGCAGAGCGCTGTGCCTGCCAATAGACGATGAAGTTTCAGTCCCATGGTGTTCTCCCTCGGGCGATGGATTCGCCACGGCTTAGAGGAAGCGCGCTGAATGGGGCGCGAATGGGCGGAGAACGTGGCTGCGATGGGAGAATGATGAGGCGATAATGTGACGACGCGCACCTGCGGTTTGGGCGTGCGCTTCCTGCAACCGCACCAACCAAGAAGAATGTTAGAGAGGTCGAACCTTCTCGGGCGGGCTGCCGATACTTTGTTTAAACCAGCCAGGACGCGACACCACGCGGTCGAGCGGCAGCGCCAACGCCGAGGCCGCGATACCAACGATGCCAGCAACCATCCAGCTTCCGAAAAACAGAAGGACAAGTGGAGCGACCACAAGAAACAGCAAGAGGGCGACGAGTCTGCGCCCTTTGCGGCCCAAGCCGAGCCGCCTCGTGGCTCCACAGCCCTTGCATACGATCGCGTCAATCGACAGCGATGTCTTACAAAAGGGGCAAGTCTGCCAGCGCTCGCTCATCTCACATCCGCCTGTTGCTGATACCGAGATGGGAGCCTGTGCAATGTCCGCAAGTGGTCGCCGAGCACCATCTGCTACAAAAAAACCAGCCGGCGTTTCCGCGAACCGGCTGGCTCAAACACTTCGTCAGCGGGCGTCTAGCCGGCCGCGAGCGCGTACTTGATCTTCGCCTTGCCATCCGGCGTCGGTGTTTCCCAGCTGTCGCCGACCTTGTGCGGGTCGATGTTGAAGCAGGCCGGAGCTTGGCCGGCCGCGGGAGCGGGGTCGGTCTGCGTGAAGCAGGCCGTCTTGGCATCCTTCCACGCCCAGGTGCCCTTTGTGGTCGAGCCATCCGGCAGAACCGACGAGTAAGTGTTATCGGCGTTGACCTTCGACTTCGTCACTTTGCCGTCCGGCGCCGTGATGACGACCGTGTTGCCGTAGTAGCCGGCGAGGTTGTCGGCGAGGGCTGCGCCTGCGCTGAGCGCGAGGATAGCCGACGCAAGAAGAATGCGTTTCATGGGGAGTTCCTTACCTTGAGCGTTTGATTTCAATAGCGACCCACGATTCGCGTGGGGGCCAGGGACTTCGCACACCTCGCAGGCGGATGCCAAGGCGACGCGCTTGTCGCGCGCGGTCGCAAACGCTCACTCGCCTGTAACGGGTGCAATCACTGCCTGTCGCGCCAGTTGAGCTTCACGAATTGTAATGTAGGCCGCCGCAGCGAAGATGACGATGCCGCCGACGAGCGTCAGAATCTCCGGCTGCTCGGCGAAGAACACGACGCCATAGAGAACAGCCCAGAGCA
>JBJXEH010000090.1:0-31220 GCA_046153995.1 Micropepsaceae bacterium | reverse complement strand
GTGCGTGGTCGCGGAAGGTTTCGTGTTCGGCGGGGCTGCTGACTTCGATGACTTCGAGACCCTTTGAGGCTTCGAGCACGCGGTGGCGGATGCCGGGCGGCTGTAGGACGCAGTCGTTCTCGTTCATTACGAATGGTTGGCCGGTGTCTTCGTAGACGACGCGGACCCAGCCGTTGCGCACGAAGATCATTTGGAAGCGGACGCGGTGGTGGTGGACGTAGTCGTCTACCGGGCCGCCGTCCGTGATGCGGATGTGCGAGGCAATGTAGCGTCCGCCGAGGCGGCCTGGGATCAGGTCGCGGTACTGCATGCCGGCGCGGCCATTCGCCCACGCGCCGTCACTCGCGCGGGTGACGACGAACTCCTGCGTGCTTGGCGGGATGACGGGATGGCCGAGGCTGGTGAACGGTTCCGCTTGAACGCCCGCAGCTGACACGGTGAGATGCAACATCTCGGCGCCTTTCGAAACGACCGCGACGCGCGGGTTGTCTGCGGGCATGACCATGTCGAGGCGATAGCCGCGCCGTTCGTAGGTTGTGATCGCGGTTTCGAGGTCCATCAGAAGCGCGGGCTTGGGCGGCTGACCATGCCTTTGCCGGTCGCCATTAGGTGGGTCAGCGTTTGATCTTCGTGCGCTTGGCGCCAGGACATGAGTTGCTGGGCGCAGGCCAGCGTGACTTTTGCGTAGTCGGTGGTGTTCGCGAGATTCGTGAATTCGTGCGGGTCGCGCTCGAGATCGAACAGCAGCGGCGGAAGGTTTGCAAAGTGGACGTACTTGAAGCGCTCGCCGCGGATGACGCTGAAATTGCATTGGTGGAGTGTGAGGCCCAGTGCCTGTTCCGCGCCGTCGAAGCTTGCGTCGCGGAAGTCGAATTCGAAATGCGCATCTGTGCGCCACGCGGGCGAGAGGCCTTCGACAAACGGTAGCAGCGAACGGCCGTCGCATTGTGGCGGGATCGCTGCGCCGATGGCGCCGAGTAGCGTTGGCAAAATGTCGACGTGTTCGGTGAACGCGTGCAAGGCAGTACCGCGGGTGCGATCGGCGGACGGGCGAGGATCGCGGACGATCAACGGGACGGCGTAGGTCGCGTCGAAGTAGCTCGCTTTGCCGAGCAGCCAGTGGTCGCCGAGTTGCTCGCCGTGATCGCTGGTGAAGACGATCAGTGTGTCGTCCCAGAGACGCTCGTGTTTCAGGTGTTCGAACAGGCGGCCGAGGTTGTCGTCTACCTCGCTCATCATCGCGAAATAGACGGCGCGCATCCGGTTCAGTTTTCGGGTGTCGTCAGGCGCTTGATAGAGCGGGTGCTTTAGTTGGTGGCTAAGCCAGGGGTGCTGTGCCGCTTCGTCCTCGCGCGTTTCGCGGCGGCTCGGCGGCGGCAGCGCTTCGGGGTCGTAGAGGCGGTTCCACGGTTCCGACGCGATCCACGGCGGATGCGGACGCAAGAGCGAGAGGTGGAGTATCCACGGTTCGCTGCGGTGCTGGCTCACGTAGTCGATCGCTTGGTCGACGTGCCAAGTTGTATCGTTGTGCTCGGCCTTCACGATCCAGGGTTTTGGGTGCGGCGCGCCGTCTTCGTAGTCGGCGCCGCTCTCGCGCGACCAGATGATGTGACGTTCTTCAGGCGGCATCTCGTAGCCGCGGGCACGGAGAAACTTCGCCCACTCGTTCGGGAAATCCATGCTGGTCGCCGCGAAATCGGTGAGACCCGGCAAGATGCCTTCGTAGGTTTGGAGGCGCGGATCGTCCGGCGCGGCGTCGCGCGGATCGACGGTTTGATCCGTGTAGCCGATGAGCGCGGGGTCGTAGCCCAGCTTGCGTGCTTCGAGGGCCCAGTTCGTGTGGCGCCGGTCGAGCGGCGTGCCGTTCATCGTCACGCGATGATTGTGCTGATAGAGCCCGGTGTGCAGCGTCGCGCGCGACGGCGAACAGGGGGAGGTGTTCGAGAAATGCCGCGCGAACAACGTGCTTTCGCGCGCGAGTGCATCGAGGTTCGGCGTCTTCACCACCGGATGGTTCAACGCGGATAGGCACTCGCCCCGCCATTGGTCGGCGGTTATGAAGAGGATGTTTCGTGGCTTCATTGCGCCGCGAGCTTAGCTCGCGGCCGGGCGTCTTTCACCTCGTCAAACACCTCGAACTCGTGGGCGATGCAGCCGTCCATGAGGCGGCGCCAGACGGGTTCGGCGATCGTGGCGGGAAGGCCTTCGTGCTCGCAGGCGGCTTTCACCTTGGCGAGCACGTCGGCGATGCGGGCTTCGTCGCGGACTGCCGCGCGGTCCTGCTTGATGTGGCCGGCGCGCTCGATATAGGTCAGCCGTTCGGCGAGCATCCGCACGAGCGCGCGGTCGACGCGGTCGATCTCGCGGCGGATGTCGGTCATCGTTTGGCAGTCGGCGGCGGGCGCGCCTTGCAGGTCAGGCCAGGGGGCTGGCATGTGGTTCGTCCTCGTTCAGGGTCTTCCGCCGACGCTTGGGATATGGCAGTGGCAGGCACCGTCCGCCACGTGTCATCCGGACGCGCAAAAGTGCGGGGCTGTTGATTGAAGTTTCGGTGGCGCGGCCCTATTTCTACATGTACGGTTGCATTAATTTTCAAATATCGAAAATGGTCGTGAAATGACAACGAACGTCGCCCAGCCGGGCGGGCAGCACAAGACGGATGTCGTGATCATTGGGGCGGGGCCGATCGGCCTGTTCGCCGTGTTCGAGCTTGGGTTGCTCGATCTTAGGGCGCACCTGATCGACATCCTCGACCGGCCGGGCGGGCAGTGCACGGAGCTCTATCCGGAGAAGCCGATATACGACATTCCGGGTTTGGTGGAGGTCACGGGGCAAGGGCTCACCGACCGGCTGATGGATCAGATCAAGCCGTTCGGCGCGACGTTTCACTTTTCGCAGATGGCGGAGTCGCTTGAGAAGGTTGGCGACGGTTGGCGGATCACGACCGATGCGGGGACGCAGATTGAGGCGCGGGTCGTCGTGATTGCGGCGGGCGGCGGAAGCTTCACGCCGAAGAAGCCCCCGATCCCGGGGATAGAAGGCTATGAGAACACGTCGGTGTTCTATGCCGTGCGCAAGATGGAGCGGTTCCGCGACAAGGTTGTCGTGATTGCGGGCGGCGGGGACTCGGCGCTCGACTGGACGCTGAACCTGCAACCGATCGCGAAGAAGCTGGTCCTCGTCCATCACCGCGACGGGTTCCGCGCGGCGCCGGACAGCGTGAACAAGATGCGGGCGCTGGTCGCCGAGGGCAAGATGGAGTTTCAGGTCGCGAACATCAAAGGGTTGAACGGCGCGAACGGGCAGTTGTCTTCGCTGACGTTGAACACCAAGGAAAAGGGCGACTACCAGGTGCCGGCGGAAATGCTTCTGCCGTTTTTCGGGCTCACGATGAAGCTCGGGCCGGTCGCGAACTTCGGCATCAATCTCCATGAGAATCTGATTCCGGTCGAAACCGAAAAGTTCGAAACGAAAACGCCGGGGTTGTTCGCGATCGGCGACATAAACACTTATCCGGGAAAGCTGAAGCTTATTTTGTCAGGCTTTCACGAAGGTGCCTTGATGGCGCAGCAAGCGTTCCGCTATTGCAAGCCGGACGAGAAGCTCCGCTTCCAGTACACGACCTCATCCTCAAGTCTGCAAAAGAAGTTGGGCGTCGCTTGATGAAACTGATCGTGACCGACCGCACCGGCAAGGTGCACGAGATTCAAGCGCGCGACGATTGGAGCGCGATGGAGGTTATCCGCGACGCGAACCTTCCATTATCCGCCGAGTGCGGCGGTGCGTGTGCGTGTGCGACGTGCCACGTCTATGTCGACGAGGCCTGGACCGGCCGGTTGCCCGCCGCGCAGCAGCAGGAAGTCGACATGCTCGACTTCGGCGTGGCCGTGCGGGAGAACTCGCGGCTCTCGTGCCAGATCAAGATGACGGTGGAGCTTGAGGGGCTTCAGGTGACGTTGGCGCCGGAGAGCCTATAGGAGAGTGATGGCCCTCGACGTTTTTTGCGCCGCGTGCCATAGTTGCGAAGATGAACAAGGTTGTCCGAACGATTGAATTTTCCGCTGCGCTCGACGCTGCGGTTGCCCGCTTGGCCGAGGAAACAAAAAAATCTCCGGCAGAGATTGTCACGGCTGCCGTGGAAGACCTGATCGCCGGTACCGATGACTTGGCGGTCGAGCTGGAGCGTTGGGCGGAGTACGAGCGGACGGGCGAGGCGCTAGACGAGGCGGAATTCTATTCCGCCGTGCAAGCAATGAAAGCACGTAACAAGGCGACGCTGGGCTCGTGAAGTTTCGGATAGTCGGCACGCGCCCGGGACGATCTCGACCGGCTGCACGCGTTCCTGTCTACGAAGAATCCGAAGGCAGCGGATCGCGCGATAGACACCATCTACGAAGCTGCGCTTTCGCTCCGGCTTGAATCCGGTAAGGGCCGCCCGATCGGCCGGAACTTCCGTGAGCTCATCGTGAAGTTCGGAAAGGGTGCCTACGTCGTGCGCTATCGCGTCGATGAAATCGCTGGAGCCGTTGTCGTGCTCCGCATCTGGCATTCACGCGAGCGCAGGCGTTGATGGCTTAGGCAGCGGTCCGACCGTTGGTGATCTCCCAAATCTTCAGTGGTGTCAGCGGCATGTCCACGTGTGTGACTCCGTAGGGTTTCAGTGCGTTGACGACTGCGTTCACGAGCGCGGGCGCTGCGCCCACGGTTCCGGCTTCGCCGCAGCCTTTGACGCCGATCGGGTTCGTTTTGCAGGGAATTTCGTTCGTTTTGAACGTCATCATCGGGAAGTTGTCGGCGCGCGGCATCCAGTAGTCCATGAACGAGCCGGTGACGAGCTGGCCGCTCTCGTTGTCGTAGACGGCGATCTCGCCCATCGCTTGGCCGAGGCCTTGCACGACGCCGCCATGAACCTGACCTGCGACGAGCAGCGGGTTCACGATCTTTCCGAAATCGTCGACGATCGTGTAGCGGGTGATGTCGGTCGTGCCGGTTTCGGGGTCGATCTCGACTTCGCAGATGTGGCAGCCGTTTGGCCAGGTGTTCGACGCGTTCTTGAACTCGCCGTCGGCAGCGATGCCTTCGACGTCTTCGATGTTCGCTTGCGTTTTCGCGATGCGGGCGACTTCGAACAGGCCGAGGCTGCGGTCGGTGCCCGCGATGCGAAACTTTGCGTCGGCGTATTCGATGTCGCTTGCGGCTGCTTCGAGTTCGTTCGAGGCGATTGCTTTGCCCTTCTCGACGATGTCTTTCACCGCGACGCCGATGGCGCCACCCGCCATCGTCAGCGAGCGCGAGCCGCCGGTGCCGCCGCCCGCTTTGATTGCGTCGGTGTCGCCGGAGGTGACTTTCACGATTTCGATGGGAACTTGCAGCCGTTCGGCCACAAGTTGGGCGTAGGCGGTTTCGTGGCCTTGGCCATTCGACTGCGTACCCGCGATGACGCGGATCTCGCCGTCGGCGCGCACTTCGATGTGCGCCATCTCGAAGCCGCCTGCGGTTTTCTCGACGTAGTAGGCCATGCCGATTCCCGCGCGTTTGCCACGCGCCTTGGCTGCGGCGGCGCGGCCTTCGAAGCCTTGCCAATCGGCGAGCTTGATGGCGTCGTCCATGTTGCGCGCGAACTCGCCGCTGTCGAGCACGTTCTTGGACGGGAACGTGTAGGGCATCTGCGACGGTTGGATGAAGTTCTTGCGGCGCAGCTCAGTTGCGTCGACTTTCAGTTCGGCTGCGGCGAGATCAAGCAGACGTTCGATCACGTAGGCGGCTTCCGGGCGGCCTGCGCCGCGATAGGCGTCGACCGGCACCGTGTTTGTGAACACGCACTTCGTCGCCGTGTAGAACGCGGGGATCGCGTAGACGCCGACCTGCATGCCGGGCGCGGCCATCGTGGGCACGAACGGTGCGAAGTGCGAGAGGTAGCCGCCCATCGCGGCCGTCGTGATCGTACGGATGGCGGTGATGCGGTGATCTTTGTCGAGCGCGATGGCCGTTTCGGTGACGTGATCGCGGCCTTGCGTGTCGGAGAGGAAGGCCTCTGTGCGTTCGGAGACCCATTTGACCGGGCGGCCGAGTTGCTTTGCGGCGAACAGCACCAGCGGGTACTCGTGGTAGATGAACGACTTCATGCCGAAGCCGCCGCCGACGTCTTTGGTGATGACGCGCAGCTTCTCGTTCTCGATACCAAGGATGAATTTCGCGATCGCGGCGCGCATGCCGTGTACGCCTTGGCTGCCGGTGTAGAGCGTGTATTTGCCGGTCGCTTTTTCGTAGGCGCCCATACAGGCGCGCGGCTCCATTGCATTGACGACAACGCGTTGGTTGACGAGCTTCAAGCTGGTGACATGCGCGGCGTTGGCGAACGCGGCGTCGGTTGCGGCTTTGTCGCCAAGTTCGTGGTCGAGCGCGACGTTCGACTTCGTGCCGGGATGGATGGGGGCTGCGGTCAGCGCGGCGACCGTGTCAACGACGGCTGGGAGTTCGTCGTAGTAGGCGTTGATCATCTCCGCTGCGTCGCGCGCTTGGGCCGCGGTTTCTGCGACGACCATTGCGACCGGTTCGCCGAGGTGCGCGACACGGTCTTTCGCCAACGCGTGGCGTTCGGGAATGAACATCGGCGAGCCGTCGCGGTTCGGCATGATGGCGACGCAGGGCAGCGGCTTGATACCTACGGCTGCGAGGTCCTTGTTCGTAAAGACGCCAATGACGCCTGGTGCGCTTTTGGCGTGCAACGTATCGACCTCGCGCAGCTTCGCGTGCGCGTGGGGCGAGCGCAGAAGCACCATGTGTGCGGCGCCGGGCAGCGTTAGGTCGTCGGTGAACTGGCCTTTGCCCGTGATGAGACGATCGTCTTCGAGCCGGGGGACCGGCTGACCTGAACCAAACTTCATCGTTGTTGCCTTAGTTGCGGTAGCTGGGATCTTTGCGGTCGAGCAGGCGGAGCATGGCCGGCCACACCAACTTGTCGGCAAAGGCGCTGCTTTCGTTCATACCGGAAACCTGGCCCGTGACGACGTCCGAAACGCCTTCGTTCGGCTGATTGATTTTCGTGCCGCCCGCCAGCGCCTTCACTTGGATCGTGCAGGCACGCTCCAGATTGTAGAGGCGCAGAAAGGCGTCAGCGCAGGTTCTGCCGACCGTCAGGGTGCCGTGATTGCGCAGAATGAAAAGGTGCTTCGTGCCGAGGTCGTTCACCAGCCGCGGACGCTCATCGTGATTGAGCGCGACCCCTTCATAGTCGTGATAGGCGACGTCCCCGTGGACGAGCATGGCGTGCTGGCTGATCGGCAGGAGGCCGTGTGCTTGGCACGAGACGGCAACGCCGTCGGCCGTGTGCACATGGATGACGGCTTGCGCGTCTTCGCGGGCCATGTGGATCGCCGAGTGGATCGTGAAGCCTGCCGGGTTCACGGGATAGGGGCTGTCCATCACCTTGTTGCCGTCGACGTCGATCTTCACAAGGCTGGAGGCGGTGATCTCGTCGAAGGTCATACCGTACGGGTTGATGAGGAAGTGATGCTCGGGTCCGGGCACGCGTGCGGAGATGTGCGTGAAGATCATGTCTGCCCAACCGTGGTGGGCGACCAAGCGATAGGTCGCGGCTAGGTCGGTGCGGATTTGCCATTCCTCTTTCGAGACTTTGTCGCGAACGGACGGAACAGCGTGTAATGCGGCGGACATGGGCGGCCTCCAAATGCGGGTTTGGGTTGAGATTGGCCCCGTCGCCTTTGGGTGTCAAATCAGTCAGTTTCACTCATAGTGGTAGCGGCAGGCCGCTATCGAGAGCTTCTGGTCTTCGCCCCGTTTCCCCTCAACTTTGTACACCAGCCGGTGTTCGGAATTGACGCGCCGCGACCACCAACCCGCGAGCTTACCTTTCAACGGCTCCGGCTTACCTAGGCCCTCAAACGGTTTTCGCCGGATGTCTTTGATCAACTCGTTGATCTTCTCTGCCAGGTCCGGCTTCTCCCTTTGCCAGTGGAGATAGTCGTCCCAAGCGTCCGACGCCCAAACAATGTCCATTAGGCTTTCTTGCGACGCTGCTTCGTCGGGTCGCGGCGCACGACTTTGCCGCGCTTGAGTTGTTCGATCGACCCGTAGAGCCGTGCCGCGTTCGCTGGGCTGCGGAGTAGATAGAGCGTTTCCTCCATCGATTCATACTCTTCCAACGGAAGAATAACGACGGACTTTGCGCCTTGACGCGTAACAACTACCGGGGCGCGGTTGTCGCAGACCTCGTCCATCAGCTCGGCGAGATTCTGCCGAGCGTGGCTATATGTTTTGACATCCATCGGACAGCAATCCTTATTGTACAATGTATTGTACAATAAGGATCTAGTGAAAATCAAGGTGCCGACTAGCCTTTTCGAGACAGAACCCGCCCCACAGCGTCCTTCCAGCCGGCGTATTTGGCGTCGCGTTCGTCGGCGCTGATTTTGGGGTCGAAGCGGCGTTCGCAGCGCCAGCTTGAGGCGACCTCGTCGAGCGACGCATAGATGCCGGCGCCGAGGCCGGCGAGATAGGCGGCGCCGAGCGCTGTCGTTTCCACGACTTCGGGGCGTTCAATCGGGCGGCCCATTAGGTCGGCGAGCCATTGGCAGAAGAGGTCGTTCACCACCATGCCGCCGTCGACGCGCAGCGCGGCGGGCGAGCCCAGACCGGCGGCGGACATGTCGGCAGCCATCGCTTCGAGCAAGTCGCGGGTTTGGAAGCACACGGATTCGAGTCCTGCCTTTGCAATTTCGGCGTGGCCGGTGTCGCGCGTGAGGCCGACGATGGCGCCGCGTGCGTCGGCATCCCAGTACGGCGCGCCGAGGCCGACGAATGCGGGCACGAGATAGACGCGCGAGCGGTTGTCGGCTTTGTGGGCGAACTCGGCGCTGTCGGCGGCGTTCTTGAACAGCTTCAAGCCGTCGCGCAGCCATTGAATCGTAGCGCCGGCCATGAAGATGGAGCCTTCGAGCGCGTAGGTGGGTTTGCCGCCGGTCGCGTAGGCTATCGTCGAGAGAAGGCGGTTGCGCGACGGGGCCATCGCGGGGCCTGTGTTCACCAATGCAAAGCAGCCGGTGCCGTAAGTGGACTTCATCAAGCCCTGTTTGAGGCACGCCTGGCCAACGGTCGCGGCTTGCTGATCGCCGGCGATGCCGGTGATTGGGATCGCTGCGCCGAACAGTTTCTCGTCGGTGGTGCCGAAGCTGGCGGCGGAGTCTTGCACAGTGGGCAGCACGGCTTGCGGGATGTTGAGCCAGTCCAAAATCTCGCTGTCCCAGCGGCCTTTGACGATGTCGTAAAGCAGCGTGCGCGAGGCGTTCGTTGCGTCGGTCGCGTGAACCTTGCCGCCCGTCAGACGATAGACGAGCCAGCTGTCGATCGTGCCGAAGGCGAGTTCGCCTTTTTCGGCGCGGGTGCGTGCACCGGGGACATTGTCGAGCAGCCAGGCGAGTTTTGTACCGGAGAAATAGGGGTCGAGAAGCAGGCCGGTCTTGGCGGCGATCGTGCTTTCTTTGCCTTCGTCTTTCAGGCGCGCGCAGGTGGCGGCCGTGCGGCGATCTTGCCAAACGATGGCTTTGTGGATTGGTGCGCCGGTCTTGCGGTCCCAAAGTACGGTGGTCTCGCGCTGGTTTGTGATGCCGATGGCTGCGACTTCGTTTGCGGCACCGGTGATGGCCTCGCGCGAGATTTTCAGCGTCGCTTGCCAGATCTCTTCGGCGTCGTGCTCAACCCAGCCGTCTTGCGGGTAGAATTGCTTGTGCTCGGCTTGGGCGACTTTGAGGGGCGTGCCGCGTGTGTCGAACAGGATCGCGCGGCTCGACGTCGTGCCTTGGTCGATCGACAGGATTTTGCGGGCCTTGGTGGTCATGCGGTTGGTCCGGCGCGGAAAGGGAAAGACGGCGCCGATTTTAGCCACGTTTCCGCTTAGAGTGCGACTGTCTCCCACTGGACGCCCGGGCGGTGGCTGCTAAGTTGGCCGCATGCTCGATCCCTTTGGCCGCCGGATCACTTATCTGCGCGTTTCGGTGACGGACCGCTGTGACTTCCGCTGCACGTATTGCATGGCGGAGGACATGACGTTTTTGCCGAAGGCCGACCTGCTGACGCTGGAGGAGCTGGACCGGCTTTGTTCGGCGTTCGTCGCGAAGGGTGTTAGGAAGCTTCGCTTGACCGGCGGCGAGCCGCTTGTCCGGCGTAACATGATGAGCCTGGTCGGAAGCCTCGGGCGGCATTTGCGCAGCGGGGCTTTGGACGAACTTACGCTGACGACGAACGGCAGCCAGCTTGCGAAGTTCGCGGCCGACTTGAAGGCCGCCGGCGTCCGGCGCGTGAATGTGTCTCTCGATACGCTCGATCCCGGGCGGTTTCGCGACATCACGCGGTGGGGTAAGATCGAGCAGGTGTTTGAGGGTATCGACGCCGCGTTGGCGGCTGGCCTTAAGGTCAAGGTCAATGCGGTGGCGTTGCGCGGCACCAACGAGGACGAGATCGAGACGTTGATGACCTGGGCTCACGGCAAGGGCATGGACTTCACGCTCATCGAAACGATGCCCATGGGCGAGGTCGACGCGGACCGGACGGATCAGTACTTGCCGCTGTCGCTTGTGCGCGCTCGGCTCGCGCAGAAGTTTACGTTGGAAGAGAGCGATTATCGTACCGGTGGGCCCGCGCGTTATGTGCGGGTGGCAGAGACGGGTGGGCGGCTTGGGTTCATCACGCCCCTCACGCATAATTTTTGCGAGAGCTGCAATCGCGTGCGGCTGACGTGCACGGGGACGCTTTACATGTGTCTGGGCCAGGACGATGCGGCGGATTTGCGGAAGCCGCTGCGCGCGAGCGCGGATGATGCTCTGCTCCATGTGGCAATCGACGAGGCGATTTCGCGCAAGCCGAAGGGGCATGATTTCGTGATCGACCGGCGGCGGCACGCGCCGGCCGTCGCGCGGCATATGTCGGTGACCGGCGGCTGATGCGTTTTAAGAAACCCTCTTTCGCGGCGTCGAGTGCGCCTGAAGCGCAGGCGGCGCTGCGCGAACTCACGAAGCGCTATGGCAACGCGAAGGCGGATGCCGATGTGATCGTCGCCTTGGGCGGCGACGGGTTCATGCTGCAGAGCGTGCACAAGAATCACAAACGCGGCTTGCCGATCTACGGCATGAACTGCGGTTCAGTCGGGTTCTTGATGAACGAGTATTCGGCGAACGATTTTCTGGAGCGTCTGGATATCACAGAGGCGCAGGCGATCCATCCGTTGCGTATGAAGGTGAAGACGGCGTCGGGGAAATCGCAAACAGCGCTGGCATTCAACGAGGTGTCGATGCTGCGCGAGACGCGGCAGGCGGCGAAGCTGCGTATTTCCATCGACGGGATCGTGCGGCTCCCGGAATTGATCTGCGACGGCATCTTGCTTTCGACGCCGGCCGGATCGACTGCGTACAATCTCTCCGTCAACGGACCTATTTTGCCGATCGATGCGGCGCTGCTGGCGCTGACGCCGATTAGCGCCTTTCGGCCGCGGCGTTGGCGCGGCGCGTTGCTGGCGCGGGCGGCGAAAGTGGTGTTCGAGATATTGGAGGCCGATAAGCGGCCGGTCAGCGCGGTTGCCGATCACACCGAGGTGCGCCAAGTCACGGAAGTGACCGTCGCCGAAGATGCGAGTGTGGCTGCCACTATTCTGTTCGATCCCGACCGCTCGCTGCAGGAACGCATCCTGGCCGAGCAGTTCGTGACGGGTTGATCAGGTCGCTTTCGGCCGGGCCAGCAAGACGAGCAAGAGCGCCACGGCGGCGGGTGCTGCTTGCACGAAGAGGATCGTGACCTTCGCCGTCATTGCGCCGAACAAGCCTGCGAGGATTACGCTGACCAGGAAGAAGACACGAAGATCGCGCCGGCCCGACCAGGCGGCCCAGGCAATGCCGCCCGCCAGCAACAGATTGTAGATTCCCTGATTTGCCGCAAGCACAGCGGTGGCGTTTGCGAGCTCGGGCGTTAGATTGAAGACGCGCTGGCCTATGGGGCCAGTCCAGAGAAACATCTCCAGCACTGCGAAACCAACGTGGATCAGCGCGACGACGAACACCAAGAGACCGGCCAATGCGTTCATGAGAGGGTTTCCTTCTTTATCCGCGAATTGAGGACATTGGTTCTTCGATGTTGCCGTATCCAGCCTCGGACGGGATCGTCAGCAACTGTTTGCCGTCTCGCGTGATGACTTTGGGTTCGACGGTGACGACGGTCTCGGCTTTCGCATTGGCAATTGCTTCCGCCACGGTTTTCGCGCGTCCCAACTTTAAGAGGTTCATCTTCGTCGGGAAGATGATCGTCCAGCGTTTGTCTTCAATCGCTTCGTTCGGGTTTACCCAAACCGAGTCCACCGACTCCGAACCGTCATGGCGGCCTATCTGACCGGGCGGTGTTGCCGCCAGATAGAAGTACGTGTCGAAGCGCTTTGGCATGAATGTGGGCGTCACCCAACGTGCGAACGGCACCAACGCGTCACACGCGAGGCGCAGGTTCTCGCGGGTCAGAAATTCCGCTAGGCCTACCTCGCTGTTGTTCAATTTGGGACGCCAGCTTGCCAACGCGCTTGCTGCAGCGGCGTCGATGTAATCCGAAGAGCCCGGCTTGCGCGCGGGCAGGATGCCCGATTCCTCGAAGCCTTCGCGGATGGCGCAGGCGGCGAGGCTTAGGTGCAGATCGGCCAATTGGTCTGCACCGTCGGCGAGGTTTCTGAGTGCTGGATCGTTGTCGTGCGGGTCTAGTTTGCCGCCAGGAAAAACCAAAGCGCCGGACGCGAAATCGATCTGATGATGTCGCTTTACCATGAATACTTCGAGACCGGACGCTCCGTCACGAAGCAGCAGAATCGTCGCGGAGGCTAAGGGATTGGCGGGTTTTTTGTCGTCCGGCATCGAAGCTCTCAAAGTTACTTCAAAACTTAGCAATTCAAATGCTCAAGGGGGTCTGCAGGCGCCCTTAAAGGGTTACCGGGTAAATCTGGTGGCAAGCGGCACAGGACCGCAAGCATCAGAGGTGACCCCATGAGCGATAAGTCATTCCGTCTCGACCCATCTGACATCGACCGGGCGTTCCAACGCAACGAATTCCGCGTCGTGTTTCAGCCCACGGTCGATTTGTCCAGCGAACGCATGACGGGCGCTGAGGTTTTCGTGCGCTGGCAGCACCCGCAATACGGGCTTTTGCCGCCGGGGCTGTTCCTCGATTTCATCGAGTCGCAGGGTCGCATGGCCGACATGACGGGCTTCGTTTTCCATGCCGCGCTGGATGGCGCGCGGAAATGGAAGACCGAAGGCCATGATTGGTCGGTTTCGATCAACGTCGCGCCGGGTACCGTTACGGCGCCCGGATTCGCACATGGGCTGCGGCAGCTTCTCGACGAATACAAGCTCGACGCGGGCAAGGTCATCGTCGAGGTGCCGGAGCGTGCGGTTGCGCAAGAGCCGGAGGCCTTGTGCGAAGCGCTTCATGAGGTGCGCAAGCTCGGCGTTCACGTGGCGCTCGACGGCGGTGGTATTGTGCCAGTCGACCTCGCGCAGTTCGTGCCGATGCCGTTCACGTCGATCAAAGTCGGTGGACCGGCGAGCATCCGTTTGGCGCAGCGTTTGGGTCTTAAGGGTAAGGGCGCAATCGCGGCGCGCTTGCGCTTCGCCCGCCAGCACGAACTGGAAGCCGTGGCGGTCGGCGCTGAGGACGAGGCTACGATGTCGGGTCTTGCTGGTGTTGGATTCACCGCGGCGCAGGGTGTGTGGATCCAAAAGCCGATGTCGCTCGACGAACTGCTTGCGTGGGACGGCACATGGGCCCGCGGCACGGTGGCGATGGACGCAGCGCCGGTTGCGCCGCGCGCGGTCGTGCCGTCGCAAGCTTCGGCGCGACCGGCGGTGCCCGCGTCGGCTTCTGCCGTTGCCAAGCCGATGTTCCAGGCGGCCACGGCCGCCGTCACGAAGGAAGACATGCAGCGCGCGCTCGACGCCGTTCGCGCGCGCCGCGGTGCGCCTACGCTGCAAGAGAAGCCGGTCGAGCGCGAGGCGCCGTTGATGCCGGTGCTGGAGGCGGCGGACCTTGAGGATGTACTCGAAGATGAAGAGGCGATGGTGCCGCCGGTGAAGCGCGAAGGCTTCGGCGTCGGCGGCGATCCTTGCCCGAAGATGGGCAGTTTGGTGCAGCGCCGCGCCGACGCCTAATCAGTTTGGGGGGGCGTTTCTCTCCTGTTCGTGTGGGTCAACTTGGCCGCCGGTGATCGCTCCCCCCAGATTGCCGGCGGCTGCTTTTCTTTCCAATCGTGCTATGTGACGGCCTCAAACGAAAATTGAGGCCGTCACATGAGTTTCTACGAACGCCGCATTCTGCCGTGGCTGCTCGACACGGCGATGAGCGCCAAGCCGATCACCTATCAGCGCAAGAAGGTGGTGCCGCTGGCCGAAGGCCGTGTGCTTGAAATCGGTATTGGCGCGGGACAGAATTTGCCCTTCTACAATCCCGCTAAAGTGAGCCACGTTTGGGGGCTGGAGCCGTCGCCTGAGATGCGTGAGCGCGCGTTGAAGCGGGCCAAGGACATCTCGTTCAGCTTGGAATTCCTTGACCTTAAGGCTGAGGAGATTCCGCTCGCGGACAAGGCTGCCGACACGGTCCTTGTGACCTATACGCTGTGCACGATCCCGGAGGTGGTGCGAGCGCTCAAAGGCATGCGGCGGGTGCTGAAACCGGGCGGGAGGTTGATCTTCTGCGAGCATGGAAAAGCGCCCGACCTCAACGTTCAGAAATGGCAGCAGCGGATTACGCCGCTGTGGAAGGCGATCGGCGGCGGGTGTCATGTCGGCCGGCCGATTCCCGATCTGATCCGCGAAGGCGGGTTTGCGATCGAGAAGATGGAAACGATGTATTTGCCCGCGACACCGCGTTTTGCCGGCTACAACTATTGGGGAAGCGCCACATAGCGCGGAATCGATCGGATTGAGCCAGCTATGTTGACGCCTCGTTAAGCCTGCCGGTTACCGCAGCGTTTACGGGGCGCATGCCAAGTTCTTGGTGCTGCTCGAAAGAGATCACTTGCCATGAAAACTTCCGCCGTCGTTACGCTCGGTTCCATTGTGTTTGCCGTTCTACTCGGCGCGTATCTTTTTGCGTACGCGACAACCGTGCGCGATCCGGTCGAATGGAAGAGCGGCGACTTGATCGTTCAAGATTCGAAGGCCGCCGACGTTTTGCCGCTGTTCGGTGGCGACGGCAGCGGGATCACGCATATCGGCATCGTGGATGTTCGCGACGGCAATGCCGTCGTCATCGAGGCGGCCGAGAAGGTGGTCGAAACGCCTGTCTACACGTATCTCGGCCGTGGCAAGGACAAGGCCTATTCGGTCTATCGTTTTGCCGCGTTGAACGATAAGCAGCGCCAGGCGGTGACGGAGGCTGCGCGCCGGCAGCTGGGTAAGCCCAACGACTACTTTTTGCGCCGCAATTGGGACCAGCTTTACTCAAGCGAGTTGGTGCGGCTTGCCTATAGCGATATCGGCTTCGACTTGGGCCGGTTGCAGAAGCTCGGCAAAGCCGGCGGCGACATGACGAAGGTCCGCTCGCAGTTCCTGCGCAAGTGGGAGGCGAACGAGGATTGCCAGAAGCGCCGGTTCGACAGCGAGCAATGTTGGGCGATGATGATCAAGCAAGAGGTCGTGACGCCGGCGAGCATCGTCGCCGACGCGCACATGACGAAGATCTTCGAGGTCAAGGCGCCTCAGAACGCGATCACGCTGACCAGCATGACCGGCAAGAAGACGGAACCCGGCGCGGCGCCTTAAGTGCGCCTGGCCGAATAAAGCGAGATCGCGCCAGTCGGCGTCGGGATCACGACGTTCGTCTTGATATCCGTGAAGCCCGCCTCAGCCATTAGCGCCGGTAAAATGCCGTCGGCGTTCGGCTGCGTATTGGCAAAGCCGTCCATCGCTTGAACTTGGCGGAAGGCGAAGCGCATCAGCGGCGACTTCTGTTCGCCATAGTCGGCCACGTGGAACTCCCCACCCGCGCGCAAGGCTGCGAAGGCGCTTAAGATCGCGGAGCGCTTACCGGCAGGCGGCACCTGGTGCAGCACGAGGCTTGAAACGACCTTGTTGGGCCGTACGCCTGCGGCCGCCGTTTCCTGCGCGAAACCCTTTGCGAAGTGGACGAGAACGTCGGCGTCGCGCGCCTTTAGCTCGGCGCGCGAAAGCACTTCGGGGTCCGGGTCGATGCCGTAGATCGAAGCGCCGGGGCAGGCTTGCTTCAGCAGAATGGCGAGCGTGCCGGTGCCGCAGCCGACGTCCAAAATGACATCGCGCGGCGTCGGGTCGATTTGCTTCACGAAGGCGCGGCGCCACGTGCGCTCGCACGTCATGAGCGAGATGGTGGCGTCGTAGAATGGCGTCAGGCGGCGATCGCCCAAGGCCGGAACATACGCACGATCAAACATGGCCGGTTTCTCCAGCCGGAGTGACAGCTCCGGATGTAGTGATGAACAGCGTCTGATGCAATGTCTCCGGAATAGATGACGCAGATGAGGCGCGTCACGTGACTCGCATCACAAACGAAGCGAGTACTCCATTCCCGAACCGATGGGTAACGTAACGGAATCGAATCCGTTGCTGCGGTCCTGCATATGACTAACGTAAGGACGCAAAGTTTTTTTGAAAGTGAATATATTGTCAGCCAGCACAACTGCGCCGCTGCACATTTTCGGTGCCAACATTTTGATCATCGGAACGTAGACGTCTTTCCAGCCGTCGAGCAGAAGAAAATCGACAGGTGCGTCGATGTTGGCCAACGTTTTCATGGCGTCGCCTTCACGAATATCGACGAATTGTTGCAGGCCTGCGTCCGCGACGTTTGCGCGCGCTGCTTTAACCTTTGCGGGTTCGAGTTCGCTGCCGATGACGCGACCATTGTTCGCACGCGCTGCTGCGGCCAGATAAATCGTCGAAATGCCGAACGATGTGCCGAATTCGACGATCGTCTTCGCGCGAATCGCACGTGCGGTTTGATAGAGCAGGCGGCCTTGGTCCGGATCGACGGGGATGAAGGCGTTCTTCAAGTACGGTTCGGCCGCTTTGAAGACGTTGCGGCCGGTGAGCATGGCGGCGAGCGCAGACGGTGCTGCGCGCAGGAAGATCCAGCGATCGCCTTTAGCGCGGCGATGTAGTTTGTTCAGCGTTGCCGAAACTTTTGGATCGGCAAGGCCCAGATCGGCATTCGTCACGGCCACGTTCATGCGCGTTGCTCCAATCGGGTGAGGCGGATCGCCTTTTCGGGGCAGGCTGCGACGCAAAGGCCGCAGGCGTGGCAAGCGTCGGGCGCCGTCACAAATCCTTGTTTTCCGCCGTGTACTAGAACCTTGAGCCAGGGGGCGAGGGGCAGGGCCTTCAGTTCTGCCGCCGTCAGTTTCCGTATCTCGAAGACGTCGTAAGGGCACACATCGGCGCAATCGCCGGCGCCTTCGCATTTCAGCGCGTTGATGACGGGCGCCACGATCTTCGGCGGTTGCTTGCAGTCGGTTGCGGCCACTTGGCTTGTCCTTGAAATGAAACTGAGCTATTGCTCATGTTATATGAGTGTTTGCTCAAGTTGAATACTCGCATGAGGTAACCCATGACGAAGCGCGCGAGGAAGCTCGCAAATCCACGGAAAAGGCCGGAGCAGGACCGCTCGCGCGCGACGGTGGAGGCCATCGTGGAAGCCGCGGCTCACATTCTGGTCAAACATGGCTACGACGCGTTCACGACGAACAGGGTGGCGGAGCGGGCGGGGGTGAGCATCGGGTCGCTCTATCAGTATTTTCCGCACAAGGATGCGTTGCTCTCCGAATTGCAGCGCCGGCATGTCGCTGAGATCGAGCGCGGCGTCGAAGATATGGCGGTGCATGCGCTCACGGCGCCGTTGGCGGAGGTGATCCGCGCGGGCATTCAGCAGAATGTGCAATCGCATTTGGTGGACCCCGATCTGCATCGCGTTCTCTCCGAAGAGGTGCCGATGCTGGGTACGCTCGATTGGAAGAAGGCGATGAACGACAGGATGTCGGCGCGCGTGCGGGCCATGCTTGAGGCGCGGCGGGACGAGATCGTCGTCGGCGATATCGGCTTGGCCGTTTACATCATGACGCGTGCTGTGGAGGCGGTGGTGCACAACGCCGTGTCTCACCAGCCGCAGGCGTTGCGCTCCGGTGCGCTGGCCGACGAGTTGACGCGGATGTTGATCGGCTATCTTACCGGCAAGATGCCGGCTGCGCGCCGGCCCATTCGCGCCGCTGCGGAATGACGATAGAGACGGTCGCGTGACTTCGCGGGCACATACGAGCCTGGCCTTTTGGGCGTGTGGGGCGGACGTGTCGGCTTGACTTGGCCTGAGGTGGCGCGGACGATTGGTGCCACTATTGTACTTCGAGGTTAACTATGGGCATCGGTCATTTTCTTTGGCAGACGTGGCGCAGCATCGTCTCGTTCTTCATGTCGTTTTTGGTGCTCGGCCTCATGGTCTGGTTCACACCCGATTGGGTGACAGGCTTCATCGAGGCGGCAGGCAACCTCAAATACTTCATCATGGGTGCGGCCGATCAGACGCTGGGCTATGGCCAGCCGTCGGCGCTGTTTGCAATCCTGGTCGGTGACACGGCGATCGCGCTGGCGCTGATGACGCTGTTCACGCGCGTTGTCGTACTCACGCTGATCCTCTGGCTCGGCGGACTGATCTACAGCGCGTTGTTCGGACGTAAGGCGGCCTAGCGGCGCCGCGCGCGCCAACCTAAGACTAATGCCGCGAGGATGATCGCCGCCGAACCGGCGCCGATCAGGTTGAGCATTGTGCCGGCTTCCATCGTGACCGTCAGAAAGTCGACATTTCCGGTTCGCCAAAAAACCCATTCGCCGGCGAGCTGGGTGGCCAGCAGCTTGTTTCCGGTTTCCAGGATCACGATGCCGTCGCCGGTTGCAGGATCGACGCGTGCGGCGGTGTTGATGGCGGGCTCGTTGTTGCCGTCGTGGCCGATGACGAAGCTGCCCGCGTTGTTGGGTGCGTAGAGCATGGTGCCGAGGCCCCAGATTTCTGCGCCGTACTGCGACGCATGGGGCTTGCGCATTTCGAGGAGCGTTTGTGGGGTTAGCACGCCGCGTCCAGGTGGCTCGCCGTTCGCGCCGGCGGCTTGCGCTTGGAGCAAACGGGCCATGTCGTTGGCGGTTGTGTAGAGAGATGCCGCAGCGAGTGCCGTAAAGCGGTAGTGTGTGGCAGGCTTTCCGTGCTGGTCGAGAAAGTCAGCAACGTCCGCTGCCTCGGAGTCGTCGAGCACGAATGTCGAGCGCGTCATTCCAAGGGGTTCGAAGACCGTTGCCTTCATGTAGCCGTTGAACGACTGACCCGTCACGTCTTCGATCAGCAGCTGCAGCAGCGTGTAGCCGCCGCCTGAATAGTCGAACTCCGTCCCCGGTTCGATGCCGACTTGCGTGCGGCCGTCGTGCCCGGGTGAGGCGTCGGCTGCGCGCGTGAGCGACCCTTCCAGGCTTTGCACCGGTGCGCCGGGTTTGAAGCCGGCGTAGCCGAGGCCGTCCGTGAGGCCTGCCATGTGACTGAGCAAGCGGCGGACGGTTACGCCGTTGTTGTTGAACTTGGTTTGCGGCAGCTGCCAGCGTTTGAGGTAGATCGAGACTGGCTTATCGAGGTCGAGCTTGCCTTCTTCGACAAGCTTCATCACGCCCCATGCGGTCACCCACTTGCTCATTGAGGCGACTTGGAAGCGGCTGTCGCCGTTCACGGTCCGGCCTTTCGAGACAAAATGCGAAGCCGCGGGTTCGCCCTTCGTGAGTAGCACGTAGGCGACGTTGCCTTTGTGCTTCGCGTCGATCTCAGCGGTAGCAGCCATTTGGAACGCCGCTGTGTCCCCGAACGGCGCCAGCGGCTTGCGCCACCAACCCTCGATCGTCCCGGCTATCACCAGCGCGGTCCAGACGCCAAGGGCGAGTACTGTCAACAGGATGCGGCCGATCATCGGTTGTGCCTTTGTGGTCCGGTTCAAAGATTGGAACTGGCGGCGTTCGGGTCAATCTTATATCAACATGTTAACATGAGAAAGAGATCGACTGGCCGATCGCGCCATGTCCGCCGTGGGGCGCTGCTCGATTCCGCGGCAGCGATGCGCGCGCTCAGCATCACGCGTGGAACGCTCTACGTCTATGTCAGCCGTGGCCTGGTCCGTTCCGTGCCGCATCCGAAGGTCGCGAAAGCGCGCCTCTACGCCGCCGCCGACATCGTTGCCCTGATCGACCGGCGTGCGCGCATGCGGCGGCCGCGGGCTGCGGCGGCGACCGCGCTCGACTACGGCTTGCCGGTGCTCAAGTCGGCGATCACGCATTTCGAGGACGATCGGTGCTTCTATCGCGATCGGGAGGCGGTCGCGTTTTCGCGCACCGCGACGCTCGAAGATGCTGCGCGCCTGTTGTGGAACAGCGGCGATGCCGATCCGTTTGTGGATGTCCGTTTCGATCCGTGCGGCGTCGAGGGGTGGCCGGCGGTTGCTAGGGCCTCGCGGCTAGTGAGCGCGACGAGCCGTGGGAGTTGCTTGCTATCGCTCCTCCCGGAGAACGAACCGACCGCCTCACCGGACTTCGAACTAGCTGCACAACTCGTGACGGCTTTGGTTGTTGCGATTGCCGGGATCGAAGGTGCTTACAAGGGGCCTGTCCACCGCGCCATCGCGACGGCGTGGAGACGTCCCAAAGCTGCCGAGGTCATCCGGCGCGCGCTTGTGCTTCTGGCCGATCACGAACTCAACGCTTCGACGTTTGCGGTCAGGGTGGTCGCATCGACCGGCGCAAGCCTCACGAGTTGCGTGATCGCGGGCCTCACCGCAATGAGCGGGCCAAAGCACGGCGGGGCAACGGAGCGGTTGCGGGGGATGCTCGCCGAGATCGATGCGTCCGGCGATGCGGTACCCGCAATCTCAGCGCGCCTTTCCCGCGGCGAGGCGATCCCGGGGTTCGGCAACTCCGTCTATCGCGACGCCGATCCGCGCGGCGCTGAACTCGTATCGGCGGTGAGGCTCGACGTTACGTTGGCCGCGACGCTCAAAGCCGCACGTGCGATGGCCGGGCTGGAACCGAACGTAGACTTCGGATTGCTGGCGCTGGAGCGCGTGTTCGACTTGCCGAAAGGTGCCGCTCTTGCGCTTTTCGCGATCGGCCGCTCCGCCGGCTGGATCGCGCACGCGTTCGAACAGCGGGCAACCGGTACGCTGATCCGTCCGCGGGCAGAGTTTGTGGCGAGTTAGCGGTTCAATTCCCGCATCGCTTTGTCGAGGCCTTCGAGCGTTAGCGGATACATGCGGTCGCTCAGGATTTGTTTCATGATCTGGATCGAGGGCGTATAGTCCCAGTGACGTTCGGGGACGGGGTTGAGCCAGATCACGTGTTCGTAGATGCGGGTGAGGCGTTCAAGCCAGACGGCGCCGGGTTCTTCGTTCCAGTGTTCGACGCTGCCGCCGGGGTAGGTGATTTCGTAGGGGCTCATCGTCGCGTCGCCCACGAAGATGACTTTGTAGTCGTGCGGGTATTTGTGCAGCACGTCCCAGGTCGGCGTCTTTTCGTTGTGGCGGCGGCGATTGTCCTTCCACAAATTCTCGTACACGCAATTGTGGAAGTAGAAGAAATCCATGTGCTTGAATTCGGTGCGCGCGGCGGAGAACAGCTCCTCGCAGAGTTTGATATGCGCGTCCATCGAGCCGCCGATGTCGAAGAAGATCAGCACCTTGACCTTGTTGTGACGCTCGGCGCGCATGACGAGGTCGAGATAGCCTTGGTGCGCGGTGGTACGGATCGTCTCGGGCAGGTCGAGTTCGGTGAGCGCGCCTTCGCGCGCCCATTTGCGCAGGCGGCGTAGCGCGATCTTGATGTTGCGCGTGCCGAGTTCGACGCTGTCGTCGAGGTTTTTGTATTCGCGCTTGTCCCAAACCTTCACCGCCTTGCCGTGGCGGCTTTTGTCTTGGCCCATGCGGATGCCTTCGGGATTGTAGCCGTAGGCGCCGAACGGCGAGGTGCCGCCGGTGCCGATCATCTTGTTGCCGCCTTCGTGGCGCTTCTTCTGTTCTTCGAGGCGCTTCTTCAGCTCCTCCATCAACTTTTCCCAGCCGCCGAGCGCTTCGATCTGTTTCTTTTCTTCCTCGGTCAGGAATTTTTCGGTGAGCGCCTTCAGCCAGTCTTCCGGAATTTGCGCGAGGTCGGTCGGGTCAAGGTTTTCGAGGCCCTTGAACGCGTGCGCGAAGACGCGGTCGAACTTGTCGAGGTTGCGCTCGTCTTTCACCAGTGCGGTGCGCGAGAGGTAGTAGAACTCGTCGACCTTCATATCGATGACTTGTTTGTCCAAGCCCTCCATGAGGGCGAGGTATTCCTTCAAGGTCACCGGGATCTTGGCCTGGCGCAGGTCGTGGAAGAAGTTCAGGAACATGGTGGCGTCCGAATAGCGATTGGCGCCAGCTTAGACCGGACAGCGCGTTGACGCTACCTCCGGCAACGTGGCCGCGACGCCTACGGAAGACAGTCGTTTGGGCATGCGTCCGTTCTGGCCAAGAGTCAGCGGCGATGCATCGATGGGTTCATTTCTTCTGCGGCTGGAGGCCTATGCACTGCTGCGCGAACTCGAAGCCGGCTTCGCTTGAGTCGCTCGCCAACTGCCGGCCGATGCAATCGATCAGAAGGCCATTGTTTGCGGTCGTGAGCACTGCTTGACGGGTTGGGGCGCCGTTCTTTTCCGGGCCGGGCCCCACGCGAAAGCCGATGACGACGTTGGGGGTGTCGGGCTTCGGTTCGATGAGTGCTTCGTCGTTTTGTATGGCGAGCGGTGTTTCGCCTTGGCCGCGCACGTATTGGCGGACGCGGATCAGACCTTCACTGTTGTTGCCGCCCGCGTAGGTGCAGATACCGAGATCCGGTGCGCCCTTGCTCTCGATTGTTGTCCTTGCAAAGTCTGCGAGCTTGACCGGGCACACGGCGCCGCTTGGTCCGTGATTGAGCGTGCCGTCGGCTTTCGGGGACCAATCGGCGGGCAGCGGGTCGGTCATAGCCGAAGCGCCCAGCAGTATTGAGGCGGTGGCACTTACTACGTCCAGGCGCATTAGCCGTTCCTCACTTCGCCGCGTCATCACGAGCGATGTGCAGCCGGGCGTGAGCCCAATAAACCAGCGACATCAACTCCATCGGGGTGGCGTCTGCCCTCGGGTAGGTTGTGCGAACCTTGATTGCCCATGACCTGGCCGCGCCGACCCAAATCGATGAAAATTTCTCCGGCGATCCTGCCGTGGCGAACCGGGCGGCGGCGGGGGCGACCGCGTTCCCGGCTTTGCCTTTGATTTCGATACTAAGTGACGGGCCGTCGGTCCGCTTCCAATCGGGGTGCGCCATCTCAATGGCGCCGACGGATTGAGCAAGCAGCTGCTCGTTCGTCAATCCTAGGGCCGAATAGACATAGAGCGTCGTATCGGTGAGCCCCGCCTCGGTTGTGTGGGTGAAAGCGCACGATACGCCCAACGCCGCTTTCGGATAGACGATTAGCTCTTTCAGTTGAATCGGATCGCCGTCACCTGAGACAGCGCATTTGAGGCCGCTTGCCAGATGGGTAATCTCGCCGGTGCCATCGGTCCGCCAGACGCCATCAGACTTGGTTTGCGCCACCAGCGCTTCGGCCTTTGCCTTTTTGACGGAATCGGGCGCGCGTTCCTTAGCTGCAACGGGCGATCCCGCGAGCGCGAACGCAAGCAAGAAGAAGAGGGTGCGGTGCATGCTGCCTCGCGATCTCGGGCGGTTGGGTCATGTTCGGCGCAATCTCGTGGATGGTCAAGTTGACACCGTACCTAGTCTACGACCCGCTTGGGACGGTGATCGTGTTGGTTTTCGAGTTGTAGCTGCTGATCGGATTGCGCTTGTCGAGGAAGATGTCCTTCGCGACCGGCGAGAGCGTTGCGGCTGCGGGGCGGCCTTCGAAGTATGTGAAGACGTAGGTGGTGTCGCCGCGCTGCTCGGTCAGCTGATGGATCAAGCCCTTGCCTTTGCCCGCTTCGTCTTCGATGAGGCTTGCGGTCGGGTTGGCGGTCGAGACTAGCGTTGGCGGTTCGCCCATCGTCATCAAGCTCATGCGGTCCATCGGACCTGCGTTGCCGCCGCCCGCGATGTTGCGCCAGAAGAGTATCGGCGTGTCCTTGTCGCCGGTTGCTTCTTCGGCGCACCATTGTTCGGCGGGCTTGACGTCCTTGACGTCCGCGGTCGCGTCGAGGATGCCCGCCATCAGCGAGAGGGACATGATCCTGTCTTTGTCCGTGATTTCTTTGCCGTCGCGCACGACAGTGGGAGCTGCGGCGCACGCGACCAGGTGCGCACCGGCTGTCTTCTTCGCGCCTTCGGCCAGCGAGGTTATTGCAGCGATCGTGCCGGGTTCGTTTTCGGTGCGATAGGTCGCGCGGAACTTCATCGTCCAGCCGGCGACATCGGCGACCCACACTGCCGTGCGGATCGAGCCCGAGACGGAATAGATCGCGCCGGTGAATGGGAGACCGGTGGGGGCGGCGGTCGCGCCTTCGATCAGCTGCGCCGACGTCATGTTTTGTTTCAGTGCGTCCTTGGCGATTTGCAGATCGTCGGCGAGCGACTGGGCCTTGCGGCGCGTGAGGTAGAGCGTGATGCGGCTTTCGCCGCGATAATCGAAATTGCAGCCGACGTCGAAGCCGTGGTTGTCGAACGGGACGAGCTGGACGCGTTCGAAGTTACCGGCGTTCGCCGGGCAGACCAGCGTCGACTGAAGATGCGTACCGTTGGCGCGCCAGATCGAGAGCGGGAGATCGGATTGCGCGACCTGCTCGATCTTCGTTTGGAATGAGCGCTCGTGAGCGGTTGCGGGGACGGCATTGATCGTGGGGATGAACAGCGCGGCGGCAGCCAGAAGGGACATGGGGTTCGCTCCGGTGAGGGTGCGCGACGCTAGCGCAGCCGTGCGCGCTAGGGGACCGCGTTCGCCGCTGCGGTGTGCGCGGGTGCCGCGGTACCTCCTTTAGTAGGTACGCCCCCCCGCGGTCCCAGGTGTGCCCTAATTTCTTTCGCGGCGCGCGAGGAATGCCAGGCGTTCGAACAGGTGGACGTCTTGTTCGTTCTTCAGCAGCGCGCCGTGTAGCGGTGGGATCAGTTTTGACGGGTCGCGTTCGCGCAGGGTTTCGGCGGTGATGTCGTCGGCCATGAGGAGTTTCAGCCAATCGAGCAACTCAGACGTCGATGGCTTCTTTTTCAGGCCGGGGACTTCGCGGATTTGGTAAAAGATGTTCAGCGCTTCGCCGACCAGCTTGTCCATGATCTTCGGGTAGTGGACATCGATGATTTTCGTCATCGTGTCGCGGTCGGGGAATTTGATGTAGTGGAAGAAGCAGCGGCGCAGGAAGGCGTCCGGCAGTTCTTTTTCGTTGTTCGAGGTGATCATCACGATCGGGCGTTGCTTGGCCTTGATCGTTTCGCCGGTCTCGTAGACGAAGAACTCCATGCGGTCGAGTTCGAGCAGCAGGTCGTTCGGGAATTCGATGTCGGCCTTGTCGATCTCGTCGATCAGAAGCACGGGGCGGGCGTCGTTCGTGAACGCTTCCCACAGTTTGCCCTTCGAGATGTAGTTCTTGATGTCTTTCACGCGCTCATCGCCGAGCTGGCTGTCGCGCAGGCGGCTGACCGCGTCGTATTCATAGAGGCCCTGTTGCGCCTTCGTCGTCGACTTGATGTGCCACTGGATGATCGGCACGCCGATCGCCTTTGCGACCTCGAACGCCAGCACGGTTTTCCCGGTGCCGGGTTCGCCTTTGATGAGCAGCGGACGCTCAAGCGTGATTGCCGCGTTGACCGCGATGCGCAAATCGTCGGTCGCGACGTAGCTGCTGGTGCCTTCGAACTTCTTCATGGGTCTCTCGAACAGTGGTGGAAATGGCTGTTGAGACGAACCTAGGGGGTTAGCGCGGCGGTCGCAAGTTCAAGGGGTGATCCCCAATTGCTTCTGCGTCTTCTTCGGCAGGCCTGACGCTACGATGGCGTGGGCTCGGGTTAGGTAGGCTTTGAGTTCCTTTGCGGGGAGGCGGGTGGGTTTGTCGAGATAGACCCACTCGGCGCGGGCGAGGTAGGGGGCGGGTTTGATGCCGGCGAGTTCGGTCAGGATGCGGAAGCTTTCGCTGGAGGCTTTGAACGACATGCCACCAAAGCTTTTGTTGTCGTGAAAGCCGATGACGGCGAACATCTTGCCGCCGACTTTGAACACGCGGTCGTTGCCCCATTGGATGGAGAGCGTGGCACCGGGGAGCGCGAGTAGGAGTTTTTCGATGTCGGCGGGCTTCATCGCGTCAGCGTGACGCGAAGGTCTCGATTTCGCAAGCGAGGCGTTGCATCAGGGCGGGCCAGTCGGCGAATTTTCCGGGGGTGAGCACGCGCGTGCTCGCGTACCAGGGGTAATGTGCTGTGCCGAGCTGTTGCCAGAGCGGGCCCGCGGTTAGGAGCCAAGTTTCGGTGCCGGTCGCGGCAGAGAGCATCGCGGGCGCGGTGGGGGACGAGACGACGAGGTCGAGCGCTTGGCAGAGGGCTGCCTTCTCGTCGATATCGTTCGTCAGATCGATATCCGCGAAATTGTGGATCGTGACGCCGTGTTTGGCGGTGACCGCGTCGCGTTCGGCTTTGCAGTCGCCGTATTGCAGGTTCACGAATTTCACCGACGTGATTTCGAGAACGGGTGCCCAGTCTTCGAGCGCGCTGAAGAATTTCTTGCGTGCGGTGGTGACCAGCATCGATTTCCAGCTGATGCCGACATAGGGGCCGGGGCCAAGCGCTTCGAGCCGGTGCATCCAGTGGCGCACGCGGGCGGGATCGGGTTTCAGATAGGCGCGGGGTGTGAAGCTTTCGATGTCCGGGCGCAGGTGAGCGAGCAGTGAGCCCACAGGGGCGTAGACGTCCGGCGCGAGATCGCCAGTTGCCCATGGTACGACGCGTACCGATTTCGCATCGTTCTTCGTGTGCATCTCTGCGCCGACGTGGGCCGTTCGGAATGAACGCTGAAACAGCGGTACGAGGCGTTGATCGACCGCTAGCATCACTTTGCCCTTCGGACCGGCGCGGTCGATCAGGTCGGGGATCATCCCGGCGAACATGATTTCGTCGCCTAAGCCTTGTTCGCCCACGATGAGGATTTTGCGACCGGACAGGTCTTCGCCGTCCCATTGTGTTGCCCGGATCGCAAAGTGGGTTGCCTGTGCGAAGGCCGGGTTCAGGCGCTCTTCGTAGTCGCCCCAGGCTTCGGTCAAGCGACCCGCTGCGGCGTGGCACAGGCCGCGGGCGTGGCGGATCGTGGCGCGGTCGCTTTCGTCGCTCGCGAGTTCGAGCGCGCGCGAAAAATTTTCGATGGCTTGTTCGTGCTTGCCGGTGTGGCTTTGCGCGTGCGCGATGTTGTGGAACGTGCGGGCGGTTGCCGGTGCGAGGCGTTGCGCCGGTGCGTATGCTGCGATCGCGCCTTCGAAATCGCCGGCTTCGATCAAGATCGTGCCGAGCGTGTTCCAGAGCGCGGCGGATTCCGGCGTGCGGTCGAGCGCGGTCTGTACGATGCGGCGCGCTTCGCCGATGTCGCCTGCCGCGAGTTTGCAAGCGGCGAGCCCGCTCAATCCCTTCGGGCAATTGGGGCGGAGTTCAAGGTAGGCGCGGTAGGCGTTCTCGGCGGCGCCGGTGTGCTGCAACTTCACGGCGGCATTGGCGAAGTCTAGAATCAGGTTCGCGTTGACTGGGTCGAGCCTAAGCGCACGGTCGAACATCTCGAACGCTTTGGTGCGTTGTCCCAAGTTGTCGAGCGCGAGCGCCAGCAGGTGATAAGCGCCTGCATAACGTGCGTGCGCTTCGGCGGCGTTCGCGGCGGCGACCGCGGCCTTCGCCCAATCGCCCGATCTGTAGTGCGCGATGGCCTGGTGCAACGCCTGCACCGCTTCGAGCGGCGGTTCGGTTGCGAACGCTTGCGTATTCTGTGCGGCTTGCAGCGCCATTTTCTTGTCCCGTGATCGATCGCTAGAATACGCGGGGACACTTTAAGGTGGCGCTAATCTTGGGCGCGGCTCGGGTGTGCGATCTCAACGCTTTGTTGACCAAAAAGTTTTTCGGCGGAAGGTGCGTGTTAACCCTGAACGCCTATTGTCGGATGAGACGACGGAACAAGGACGCAGGCGTCATGACGCTGAAACTCTCTCTTAAGCCCGGTGAAAAGTTCGTTGTGAACGGCGCGGTGCTGATCAACGGCGACCGTGCTGCCAGCTTCATCGTCGAGAACCAAGTGACTGTGCTTCGCGATCGCGACATGCTGCAGGCGGGGGACGCTACGACGCCGGCGAAGCGCATCTACTATGCGATCTTGATGCTCTATCAGGGCAACGACGATGCGGCGCGTTATTACGACGAATTCGTCAGCGAGATGTCGGCGTTCATGCGCGACATCCATGACAGCGAAACACTGAACCTGTGCGTTGCGATCTCGCGCGACGTGTTGGTGGGGCACACATACAAGGCACTGATCAAGTGCCACACACTCTTCGACTCTGAACAGCCGGTGGAAAACGCAGCTTAATAAGCGGGACCAAAAGCTGCCGGTTGTTCGTATCGGTCGGGCGCACAAAGAAAAACAAAAGCAGCGCATCGACCGGCTTCGGCACGGTGGGGGTAGTCGAGGGCGGGGCCGGCAGCGTTTTTGCCGGCCCCGTTTTTTTCATCAACACATGTCATCCCGGCTCGCGCTCGCTGCGCTCCGCTTGGCCGGGATGACAAGCAATTGGAGCTATGCCGCCACGTGTGCTTTCGCGCGTTCGAGAAGTTCGGCGTAAGCGATGACTTCGGCGCCGGGCACGTGGGTTTCGGCTTCGCGGCGGATTTCTTGTTCGAGGCTGCGCGAGAGGACCACGACGATGTCGGGCTTTAGGCGGGCCAGCATCTCGGGTGGCGACAGGGGGACACCGTGGGCTTCGCTCGTGTAGCGGATCAGGTTGCGGTCAACGACGGCTGCCAACGACTGTGCTTTCAAACCGCCGTTTTCGATCAGGTTGCCGAGCAGGCGGCCGGCGCCCCAGACGGCGACTTTGCGCGGGGCCATCGCGTCGATCGTGCGGGCGACGTTCGAGAGTGCCCTCACGTTTTTCATGCGTGCGACTTGATAGGCCGAGATCAGAGCCGCGGCGGTTTCGACTTCGTGGCGGTCGGCGGGTACGGCGAGGCGCGGTTCGTCGCCTTTCACCGCGACGACGGTGAGGTTCGCCGTGTCGCGCGTGTCCGCGATCGCGATGGCGCGCAAGCCGCAGATTCCGAGCATGCGGATCAACGTGCGGCGGGAGAAGTGGGTCAGGTGCTTTTCGGCAAAGAACTCGTCGACGATGTCTGCGTAGCCGATGTGCGCGACGTTCGGTACTTCGATCAGGAGATAGCCGCCGGGTGCGAGTGTCGAGCGGTGGGTGAGTAGCGCTTCGCGCGCGCTTTTCAAGCGTTCCAGCGTGTGGCAGGAATAGATGAGGTCGAAGCCTTCGTCTTCGAGGCGCGTGTCTTCGAAGCGGGCGCTCAGCCACGTGAAGCCGGGTTTGCGCGCCCATGGATCCACGAGGCGTGCGTTCGGTTCGATGCCGATGACCGTCGCCTTCGGATAGGCCGCCTTTAGCTCCAGCGCAAAGGCGCCGCGGTGTGCGCCGACGTCGAGCACGCGGAGCTGCTTGTTCTTGCTCAAGAACGGCCGCAGCGTTGCGAGGTTTGCTTCGGCGCGGAAGCCTTTCGCATGGCGCAGGTGGCTGCGTTGCTTTGCGGCGCCGGTAGCCCGATCGCGCGGCAGGCTTTGCAGCAAGCCGCAATGGGTGCAGAGCCACACTTGCCGCCGTGCGCCTTGTGGTGCGTAGGCGTGTTCAAGTGCTGTGCCGCGGCAGAGATCGCAAGTCAAAGGCATGGGACGCATCCACGCTGTCGATGATCGAAGCGTGAGCGCTGGGAGTTAAAGCGGAGTTAGAGCGCGTGATGCGTGTCCCGCGCGTGTGACTAATATGCGACGCGGTACTCGGCGCGGCGGTGATAGCCCAGCATCTCCATGGCGTCGCCCGCGATCATTTGGAACTGGTGCGTCTGCTCACTGGTGAGCGGATAGTCTTCCGGCCGCGTGACGTTGTGCGGGCGGTTCAGGAGACCCATGATCCGGTCGTCCCATGGCAGGCCTAAGAAGTTGAGCAATCCTTGACGCGCGTCGCCGCGCGTCGCGAGATCTTCGAGGCGCACCGTGTGGCGGCGCGTTTCGGGGATCATGTCGAGGTCGTGGACGATCGTGCGGTTGATCTCGCCCCAGTGGAACGCGATGCGCTGAAATTGGTTGTAGGTCAGGAACTCGTGCTCTTGTGCGTGACCGCGGGGCGGCAGCGGCCACCAATATTTCTTCTCCGGCGGTGGCGCGGGCAGTTCGCCCTTCGCGTCGTAGAAGCGTTGCATCACCGCCGTTGAATGATCGTCGTAGCACTCGCCAGCGTGCTTGTGCAGGAAGGAGCTTGCGACCTTGCGGCCGTCGCGCACGAGATGAATGTAGTGTGCGTTCGGGAAGAGACGATCGAGCGCGGGGATCAGCCACGACAGCTTGCTGGACGAGTCGCCCCAGAGCGGCGCGTCGCTGTAGTGGACGGCGGCGGCGTGTGTGGCGCGCAACGTGTGCAACGCTTCGCCTAAGCCCACCATCCCCATGTGATGCTTCACCGCAACGGGTTGTATGTGATGCACCATGTATTCGTGGTGCATCTCGACTTGCGGGAAACACGAGAACAGACGCTGCATCATCGCCGTTCCGGAGCGTCCCGATGAAACGACGAAGAACGGTTTGGTTTCGGTGGTCATACGTTCTTCGTGTTCGCGCGGTGAGCCCGTGCGCGGCCGGAGCGCACTTTATGGAGTTGGTAACCCTTGGGTCTTTAGATTGAGTTAACGCGTTTTTACGTTTGACGGAGGCTCCCCCATGCCGAAGAAGCCGCACATCGCCGCCGTCGTGCAAGCGCGGATGAAGTCGACGCGGTTGCCGGGCAAGGTGATGGCACCGGTCGTCGGGCAGCCGCTCATCTGGCATATCCTGCATCGCCTGAAGAAGTCCGAGTTGATCGAGACGATCTGCGTGGCGACGACGCGCGATCCTTCGGACGATGGGCTCGCGGCTTATGCGGA
>JBJXEH010000089.1:0-3525 GCA_046153995.1 Micropepsaceae bacterium | reverse complement strand
GGAACGACGCTGTGGACGCGGGACAAACGCCTGCGCGCGGTTGCCGGCAAGCTCGGGCTCGCCATGCCCTAGCGGCGCTGGTGACACGCGCGCGTCGCGAGGCTAGTGTCGAGGTCAAGATACTCTTCGAGGAAACGGTATGGCGATCGCGGATTATGCGAAGTACGACGCGTTGGGGCTGGCGGCATTGGTGGCAGCGAAAGACGTTTCGCCGGCTGAGTTGGTCGAGGAAGCTATCGGGCGAATCGAGCGGCACAATTCGAAGCTGAACGCGGTTGTGTTCAAGACGTATGAGCGGGCGCGGTCGGCGGCGAAGTTGCCGCTCACCGGGCCGTTCGCGGGCGTGCCGTTTTTGCTGAAGGATATTTTGGGCGGTCAGAAGGGTGTGCCAAGCCGTCAAGGGTCGGCGTTCATTCCGCCGGCGCCGGCGCCGCATGACGCAACGCTCGTGCGGCGGTTCACGGGTGCGGGTCTTATCTCGCTCGGCAAGACGAACGTGCCGGAGTTCGGGCTCGTTCCCACGACGGAGCCCAAGCTCTATGGGCCGTGCAACAATCCGTGGGAGCTCGATCATTCGGTCGGCGGGTCGTCGGGCGGGTCGGGCTGCGCGGTCGCGGCCGGGATCGTGCCGATCGCGCACGCGAATGACGGCGGCGGGTCCATCCGGGCGCCGGCGTCCGCGAACGGGCTCGTAGGCTTGAAACCCACGCGCGGGCGCAATCCGCTAGGCCCCGATCTCGGGGACATTATGGGCGGGCTTGTGTGCGAGGGCGTGTTGACGCGCAGCGTGCGCGATACGGCGGCGGCACTCGACGTGACCGCGGGCAACGAGATGGGCGATCCCTATTGGGCGCCGCCGAAGCCGAAGTCTTACCTCGACGAGAGCGCGACGCCGCCGGGCAAGCTGCGCATCGGGTTTGCGACGCAGAGCCTGTTCGGCAAGAAATTCGACAAGGAGTGCGTGGCGGCGGTGCAGGAAACGGCAAAGCTGCTGGAGTCGCTTGGCCATCACGTCGAGGAGGCCTCGCCCGTCGTGGACTCGGGCGCGCTGATGACGTCGTTCATGCCGATTTGGGCGGCGGGCCTTGCGATGCTGATCGACGGCACCGCTACGATGACGGGCCGGACACCGCATGAGGCCGACTTCGAAGGGTTGACGTGGGGCCTCTATCAGATGGGTAAGCAGATCACGGCGGCCCAGTATCAGATGTGCTGGTTCCAGGTGCATGCGGTCAGCCGCCAAGTCGCGCAGTTCCATCAGACGCATGACGTGTGGCTTGCGACGACGTTGGGTGCGCCTGTCGTGCGCAACGGGACGTTCGATTTTCACGAGCGCGACCCGATGAAGGCTTTCGCGCCGATCATCGATTACTTGCCGACGACGGCGCTTGCGAACGCGACCGGGCAGCCCGCGATTTCGCTGCCTCTGGCGTGGGCCGCCAACGGAACGCCGATCGGACTGCACTTTGCCGGGCGGTTCGGCGACGAGGTCACGCTTTTGAAGCTTGCAGGGCAGCTTGAAAAGGCGAAGCCTTGGGCGCAACGCTATCCCACTTGGAATTAGGAGACGGACATGGGCTTTGCTCAGTATACGGATTATGACGGCCTCGGCCTCGCGCAACTCGTGCGCAACAAAGACGTGTCGCCGGTCGAACTTTTGGAAGCGGCGATCGAGCGGGCTGAGAAGCACAACGGCAAGCTCAATGCGATCGTGCACAAAGCGTACGACCAGGCGCGTGCTGCCGCGAAGGGTTCGTTGAGCGACGGGCCGTTCAAGGGTGTGCCGTTCCTGATCAAGGATCTGGGGCTTGAGGTCGCTGGCTTACCGCGCACGGACGGCACGCATTTCAATGCGAACAAGGTCGACACGTATGACGGGCTGCTGACGCAGCGGTTTAAGGCGTCGGGCGTGAACATTTTCGGCAAGACGAACACGCCGGAGTTCGGCATCACCGGCACGACGGAGAGTGCTCGGCTTGGGCCGTGCAGGAATCCCTGGAACACGGAGCACATCACGGGCGGCTCTTCAGGCGGTTCGGCGAGCGCGGTTGCGGCGGGGATCGTGCCGCTCGCGAATGCGTCGGACGGGCTCGGTTCGATCCGCATTCCGGCTGCTTGTTGCGGGCTTGTCGGAATGAAGGTGACACAGTACCGGGTGCCGCAAGGGCCGGAGCACGACGCGGGCCTCGGGCACGGTTACGGCGTGCATCACGTCGTGTCGCGCACGGTGCGCGACTCGGCGGCGATGCTCGATTGCGTCGACATGCCTGAGGCCGACACGCCCTACCCCATGCCGCCGAAGACGCGGCCGTTCTTGCAGGAAGTGACGACGGCGCCGGGCCGATTGCGGATCGCGTTCACCGACGAGACGCCGAGCGGTCAGCCGATCGATCCCGAGATTGCCGCTCACTTGCGCGCGACGGCAAAGCAGCTGGAGGCGCTAGGTCACCATGTCGAGCAGCGCGGGCTTGGCATCAATTATCGCAAGCTCTACGCGGCGAGCCGCGCCGTGTTGGCCTCGAATTTCGCGCACGGCATGCGCGAGCGGGCGAAGGCGATGGGGCGCGAACCGCGGCAGGAGGAACTCGAGCCGCTGACGTGGCGCAACTGGAAAGGCGGCGAGCACATTCCGGGGCACGAGGTGATGCGCGGTTGGCAGACGCTGAAGGCGATGACGCGCGAGATCTTCCGCGTGTTCACGACCATCGACGTTTTGCTGACGCCGGTGCTGTCCACGCCGGTGCCGAAGGTTGGGTTCATCGATCCGGTGCGGCTGGAGCCGCGCGAGGTGGACGAGCGGCAGGCGCAGACGTTTGGCTTCACGCCGCCGTTCAATATGACGGGGCAACCGTCGCTGTCGCTGCCGCTCGCGCACTCCGCGAACGGGCTTCCCGTCGGTATGATGTTCACGGCCAAGTGGGGCGATGAGGCGACGCTGTACAGGCTCGCGGGCCAACTCGAGCAGGCGCACCCGTGGATCGGACGCAAGCCCCCGGTGTGGAACTAATTCTCGCCGGGGAAGTTTTCGACGAAGGTGATGGTGAAATCGGGGAAGCCTTCGACGTACTCGACGGTGAAGTCCGGAGAGCTGTTCACCCACTGCCACTTGCCGCAAGCGTCCGGGAAGCTTTTCACGCGCTGCACGTTCAGGTCGGCGAAGCTTTCCACCTGCTGAATACGGAAGTCGGGGAAGCTTTTGACGACCTGCACTTTGCCGAACAGCTGTTTGCCGTTCAGCGTGCATTTGTTGAATTTGCTTGCGGCGGTCGCAGGGCCCAACGCTGCGGCGAGCGCGGCCACCAACGCGAATTTGATCGCTGTTTTCAACGTGTTCATTTTGCCGCCCTACCGTTTCGAGGCTCGAGCGTATAGCAATACGCGCCTGATGACCAAGAACGCCCCCTCCCCGGCGCTGCCGCTCGACGAACATGGTGTGCGCGCGGCCGTTGCGCGCGCCGAGAAGGCTTGGAACGCGGCCGATGCCGCCGCGTTTGCCGCATGTATGGCGGAGGATGTGGACGTCGT
>JBJXEH010000088.1:0-2995 GCA_046153995.1 Micropepsaceae bacterium | reverse complement strand
CGATCTACGTCACGCTGCAGAACAAGGGCGAAGACTGGGCCGCCGTCGCCGTCGGCCACCGCCCTGTCGCAGTCCAAGGCGGCGTCGTGATCAAAGGCACGGTGAACTACGCGAACGAGTTCACGGTGGACGCGAAAACCACGACCGAACTCAACATCACCTACGGCATCGAAAGCTTCTTCGTCCCCCAAGGCATGGGCCGAGACATCGAAAACACCCGCCAAAAAGGCGATCTAACCGCCGACATAGCGATAGACCCCCAAGGCCGCGCAGCAATCAAAGCGATGCGGCGGAAGGGCGACGTGTTCTACGTCGAGGGGATTCTCTGAACGCAATCATTCAGGGTTGCACGGCGTTCTGCGGAGGTTCGTCAAGCGCAAAGAGCAGGCGAGACGCCTGCTCTTTCGGAAAGCCTGATGCTGTCCGAACCTACTCCGCGCTAGGCCACGGCCCCATCGGGAACGGTGCTTCTTCGCGTTGCATGGCGACGTAGCTGAGGCATTGGCCCACGTAGCGCGCGCAGGCGGCGACGAACTTTTGGAAGTCCGGCTGCGCTTCGCGGCTGATCGCCACGAAAATCCAGAGCACGACGGCGGCGACAATCGTCGCCCAAAACGCGACCCAGCCCAGGAAGCCGAATAGCACCGACATCAAGAGCCGCTGCCACGGAAACTCGCGCGCGCCTTCGATCTGGCGTGGTGGTTCGCTTCCCGCACCGTAAGAAGCATCGCTTTGGTCAGCCATGGGGTCAGGCCTCCGACTCGGGGTTACATCGCAGCAAAGGCTTACATGGGATCAGCCTAGACCGCGATCAAGGCCGCGCAACTGTTAACTGATCCAGCTTCGACGCCGGTCGAACAGCGGGAACAGCAGCAGCCCCGTAAAGAACCCGCCCAAATGGGCCTCCCACGCGATCGCAGCGCCAAAGCCTTCGGGTGTGTAGCCGGTGACGCCCAACAGCACGTTGAGCACGACCCACACGGTCGAGGTCATCAGCACCGGCCGGCTGAACAGCGGCAACCGCGCCGGCGGCCATGTGAGCTGCGCATGCGGATTGACGAAGATGAAACGGAACGCGGCGCCCATCAGCCCCGACACCGCACCGGACGCACCCACCACCGGGATCGGCGAACCCCAGTGGAAATAAAGATGCGTGAACGCGGCACCCAACGCCGTGAGCAGCGACAGCACCAAGAACCGCCCCGTCCCCACGCGCCGTGCAACCGCAGTCGCAAAAATCAGGAACCACACCGAATTGAAGATCAGATGCGTGAAATCGCCGTGCAAGAACGCATAGCTGACGAACTGCAGCCCCAGATGCAGCGTCTGCGCAACCGTCGCCTGCCCCACCGCTGCAACCTGGCTTGGGATCAACGCGTAGTTCTCGATCAGATAGTCGTACTGCGGCTCGCTCAAAAACTGCGAGCCGAGATGCACCAACGCGAACACGATGATGAACGCGACCACCACCCGCGGCGAACGCAGGATCGGCTCGTTGGATTCGTCCGAGGGCGACTGCCGTCCCAGCATCAGCGCCCGCGCACCAACGCCGCTTCGACGAGCGGCAGGCGGTCGTTGCCGAAATACATGTCCTCACCGTTGACGAACATCGTGGGCGAACCGAATCCGCCACGCCCGATCAGTTCGTCCGTGTTCGCCTTGAGCCGCGCCTTCAACGCCGGATCGTCGATGCGCTTCAAGAAGTCGTCCGGGTCATAGCCGAAGCGCGCAATGATGGGCTTCAAAATCTCCGGCTGACTAATGTCCTCCAAGTCGCCCCAATACGCCTGAAACACCGCCGTCGCATACGGCACCAGCTTCCCGTCATCGAGCGCAATCAACGCGCCGCGCATCGCCTTGACGGAGTTGACTGGAAACACCGAAGGCCGCCCGATCTCGATCCCCGAAAACCGCGCCCAATCCTCAAGGTCCTTCGCATAGTACCGCGCCTTACGCTGATCCGGCTTCGCGCGCCGCTCATAAACGTCCTGGTTCACCTCGTTGAACACACCGCCGACAAGGATCGGCTTCCAAACAACCTCAGCCCGCGTACGCTTGATGACGTCATGAATCCGCGTGAACGCCAAATACGTCCACGGCGAAGAACAATCGAAGAAAAACTCAAGACGTCTGGTCATCTACAATCGTCAATCCAAAAGTTACCGTCATGGCCGGGCTTGACCCGGCCACCCAGGGCCAAGTCCGCCGCTCAGAAAATGAAACGCCAAGCACGCCAAGCCGTTTGTGCGCGTGGGCAAGGCACTGCGCAGGACATGAAATTCAAGCGGCTTGGCGTGCTTGGCGTTTCAATATTGATACGCATCAGCGTGCTGCTCTGGGTGGCCGGGTCAAGCCCGGCCATGACGGTTTTTTGTCAAAGCCCCAGCACCTGCTTGGCGATCACGTTCTTCTGAATCTCCTCCGTGCCCCCTTCGATCGTGTTCGCGCGTTGACGCGCGTAAAGCGGCATCGCGTTCTTTGCATACCCCGGACCGATCGGCGGCTGATTCCAGCCGGCGTCGAACTGCTCCAGCACCCACGGCGACGAGTAATAGCCCACCGCCTCCAGCATCAACTCGCTCAGCGCCTGGCTGATGAACGTACCCTTCGATTTCAGGATCGCGCCGCCGTTGCCGGCCGACCCCGTGCGCGCCTCGAACAGCACGCGCTGGTTCGTCACGCGCAGCGCCTCAAGCTCGACCTCGATCGCGGCCAGCTTCGAACGGAAGTCGCTGTCGTCGATAACCCCGTGCCCGTCCGACAATTCCTTCGCGCCAACCTCTTTCAGCCGCTTCACCAGCTTCGTCGATTGCGCGATCTGCGCGATCAGCGCCCGTTCGTTGCCGAGCAGATACTTCGCGTAGGTCCAGCCCTTGTTCTCTTCGCCGATTCGGTTGTCGAGCGGCACCTCGACATTGTCGAAGCGCACCTCGTTCAAAATATGCGACCCGTCGATCGTGATGATCGGCCTATGCGAAATCCCCTTCGTCTTCAT
>JBJXEH010000087.1:0-2544 GCA_046153995.1 Micropepsaceae bacterium | reverse complement strand
CTAGTACCGGTACTGATCCGCCTTGTACGGCCCTTCGCGATCAATGCCCAGATACTCCGCCTGCTTCGGCGACAGCTTCGTGAGCTTCACGCCGAGCTTATCCAAATGCAGCCGCGCGACCTTCTCGTCCAACTTCTTCGGCAGCGTATAGACCTTGCGCTCGTACTTCGCGTGGTTCGCCCACAGTTCCACCTGCGCCAGCGTCTGGTTCGTGAACGACGACGACATCACGAACGAAGGATGCCCCGTCGCGTTGCCGAGGTTCACCAAGCGGCCTTCCGACAACAGGATGATCCGCTTGCCGCCCGGGAATTCGATCTCGTCGACTTGCGGCTTCACGTTGTGCCACTTGAAGTTCTTCAAGGCCGCGACCTGAATCTCGCTGTCGAAGTGGCCGATATTGCAGACGATCGCGCGGTCCTTCATGGCCCGCATATGATCGACTGTGATGACGTCGACGTTGCCCGTCGCAGTGACGAAGATGTCGGCCTTCGGCGCCGCCTCGTCCATCGTGATCACTTCATAGCCTTCCATCGAGGCCTGTAGCGCGCAGATCGGATCGATCTCGGAGACGACCACGCGGCACCCGGCGTTGCGCAAAGACGCAGCCGAACCTTTGCCCACGTCGCCAAAACCCGCGACCATCGCAACCTTGCCCGCCATCATAACGTCCGTGCCGCGCTTGATCCCGTCGACCAGGCTCTCGCGGCAGCCGTAGAGATTGTCGAACTTCGACTTCGTCACGCTGTCGTTGACGTTGATCGCCGGGAACGGAAGCTCCTTGCGCTCGGCCATCTGATAAAGCCGGTGCACGCCCGTCGTGGTTTCCTCGGTGACGCCTTTGATCGCAGCCGAGATCTTCGAATACCAGCCCGGCTTCTTCGCGATCGTCGCCTTCATGACGGCGAACAGCGCCTCTTCCTCTTCGTTCTGCGGCTTCGAAAGCAACCCGATATCCTTCTCCGCCTTCGGCCCAAGCACGCAGAGCAACGTCGCGTCGCCGCCGTCGTCCAAAATCATGTTCGGAACGCCGCCGTCGGCCCACTCGAAAATGCGGTGCACGTATTCCCAATACTCGATCAGCGTCTCGCCCTTCTTAGCGAACACCGGCACGCCCGACGCTGCAATCGCTGCCGCCGCGTGATCTTGCGTCGAGAAAATGTTGCACGACGCCCAACGCACGTCCGCACCCAGATGCGTCAACGTCTCAATCAGAACGGCAGTCTGGATCGTCATGTGCAGACAACCAGCAACCCGCGCACCCTTCAGCGGCTTCGACGCGCCGTACTCTTCGCGCGTCGACATCAACCCCGGCATCTCGGTCTCGGCAATCGCGATCTCGCGCCGCCCCCAATCGCCAAGCTTGATGTCCGCGACGAGATAATCGTGTGCCATGAGATGCTCCTGAAAAGGGGTAAGGCAGCGCCCCAAGGCGCGCCATTTGAAGGCCTCTATACCACCCAGAAACCAGCCCTGCAAGCCACACATAAAGAGATGTTTATGTCTTTAAGTCCCAGGGCTGCGCAAGGAATGGTATCGTTTCGCATGGCTGATGTTTGGTCCGTCATTAGTGTCATTCTCGTGCTCGCCCTTTTCGCGGGAGGGGTGCTGGCCATCACCTGGTTTTCAGTGGCGCGGACGGTTTGGCTGTACAAACACCCGGCGTGGAGCTTCGAAGCAGCATTCAACGCAGTCTACCTGCGAGGCATGATCGGACTCGGCATCACGTTCACAACGCTGGCAGCGATCTGGTTCGCAGCACCATTGATTCCATTTCCGGCAACCCAGGACGAGTTCAAGATCATACAGATCGTAGCAACGTTGGCGGTCATCATCGCCGCCAATTTGCACTACTACGGCGTTGTCATTGCCAAAATACGCCGGCCACCTGTTTAGTCACACGCTCGCAACCGAAATCACACCACTGCCAAATCATGGCAGCATACGCTATGCTTGCCGCATGTCCCGCGCACAGCGCCTTCTCGACGTGATTCAGATCCTGCGCCGGCACAGGCGGCCGGTTGCGGGCGCGGTACTGGCGGACGAGGCCGGCGTGTCCTTGCGCACGCTCTATCGCGACATCGAGACCTTGAAGGCGCAAGGCGCCACCATCGATGGCGAAGCAGGCGTGGGCTATGTGCTCCGTCCGGGCTTCATGCTGCCGCCGCTGATGTTCTCGGAGGAGGAAATCGAGGCGCTCGTGCTGGGCTCGCGTTGGGTATCTGAGAGGGGAGACGGACCACTCGCCAACGCTGCACGCAACGCGCTCGCAAAAATCGGCGCAGTGCTCCCGGACGACCTCAAGGACGGCATTGCGTCGTCGGGGCTACTGATCGCCCCAGGCAAGGCGATCGCGGCCGGCGACACCGAACTCGCCGCGATCCGCCACGCAATCAGGTCCGAGCGCAAGATGCAGATCGCCTATGCAGACGAACGCGGAAACACTACCAAGCGCACCATCTGGCCCTTCGTGCTGGGATTCTACGATCGCGTGCGCGTCGTCGCCGCCTGGTGCGAACTGCGCAACGGCTACCGCCATTTCAG
>JBJXEH010000086.1:0-4227 GCA_046153995.1 Micropepsaceae bacterium | reverse complement strand
ACAAGAACAAGCCGTGGTCCACGACCCCCGGGATGGCCTCCAGCATCCGCGCCAAGCGTTCCGGATCGGGAATGCTTTCGGCTGCGCAGTCCGCGATCAGGTTGCCGCTGTCGGTCTTGAACGGATGGGCCTCGCCTCCGCGCAGGCGCATGAGGTTCTGCGAGCAGCCGCACTTCGCCGCGGCCTCCGCAATACGCTCCATCGTGACCACATGCGCGAACGGCACGACCTCGACCGGCAGCGGAAACAGCCCCAGCGTGTCGACGACCTTCGCCTCGTCCGCGATCACGACCATGCGGTCGGAGGCAGCCGCCACGATCTTCTCGCGCAGCAGCGCACCGCCGCCGCCTTTGATCAGGGTCAGGTTCGGCCCGATCTCGTCCGCACCATCGACGGTGAGGTCGAGGTGGCGAACCGTGTCCAGATCGGCGACCGTCATCCCAAGCTCCCGCGCCAGCGCCGCCGTGCGTTCCGATGTGGCGACGGTGGTCAGCTTCAACCCCGCTTTCACCCGCGGCGCGAGCACGCGCACGAAATGCTCGGCCGTCGAGCCGGTGCCGAGCCCGAGCCGCATGCCCGGTTTCACATATTCGAGAGCAGCCTCGGCCGCGGCGCGTTTTTGATCGTCGATAGTTTGGTTTTTGGTCATGGCCCCACTATAGGCCGCGGAGGCGCGCACGCCAACAACGAGCGGAGTTTCCCCTCATCCGTCACTGCAGGCCTGATGGCCTGCCGCGACACCTTCTCCCGCCCTTCGGCGGTAGAAGGGGAATAATGTTGGGGGTTGTTCAATACTCGTAACCGTCCTTCCACCACGTGACGAGCCAGAGGCGACAGCGTCGCAAGTAATCCAACACTCATTCCCCTTCTACCGCCGAAGGGCGGGAGAAGGGGTCGCGCCGACCCATCAGGGGCGGCGTGACGGATGAGGGAAAACTCGGTCGACGTGATGACCGGCATCACGCAAATCGTGACGGCGAACACAATGATTGTTTCAGAGCTGTAGCAACCCACTGCAAATCGTTGCGCCGCAAAACGCAATGTGACGGCGGTCGCTGATCCGGCGTGGTTAAACGTGTGTGAATGCGAAATCGAGAATTCGATGCGCATTGACCGTTCCTGAACCAATTGATGGCAGTGTGTCACAACCACGTGTTGGAATTGTTGGATCATGCGTTCCGCCACGTTTTTGCCAAGGTGCCGGATTGAAGTGGTGTCATGACGATCGAGAACGACACTAGGAACGAATTCCGCTTCCCCAGCTACTCGCGCGGGGAAGTGCTGGCCGATGCCGCCGCCCACGTCACGGGCTTGGCCTTCGGCTTTATCGCCACGATCGCACTCCTCATCACCGCATCGAATCAAAGCGAAGGCTTGTTGATGCTCGGCGCCGGGCTTTACGGCCTGGGCCTGCTCACGATGCTCACGTGCTCGGCCGGCTACAACATGTGGCCGCCCTCGCCGACGAAGGAACTGTGGCGCCGTTTCGATCACGCCGCGATTTTCATCATGATCGCCGGCACCTACACGCCCCTGCTCTTGAACCGCATGGGCGGCGACTGGGGCTTCGGCCTGCTCGCATTCGTGTGGACGGTAGCCCTTGGCGGCGCCGCGCTAAAGCTCGCGTTCCCGCGCCGTTGGGAGTCGGTCACGATCGCCCTTTACCTCGGCCTAGGCTGGTCGATCGTGGTGGCGTTCAACCCGCTCCTGCAAGCCGTGTCCATGAACAGCCTCTATCTGATGGCAATCGGCGGCGTGCTCTACTCGATCGGCGTCGTCTTCCACCTCTGGGAACGCCTGCCCTACCAGAACGCCATCTGGCACTGGCTGGTGCTGATCGCCGCCGCCTGCCACTACTTCGCAATCTTCAACGAAGTCGCGATCGCGGCGAACTAAGTGCAACCTAATGGGCGCGCCTCTCTGGTAAGGCGATTGTAATATGCGTGCCCCGTACACGGTACGCTGCGACGTATAAACCGTCATCTAAGTAAGTGCGATCGGCTCCTCGTAGCTCGACAATCGCACCACCGACGCTGCCAAAGACGGTCTTGGACTCAGCTGCTCGGCATTCGTCAGTCATATCGCGAAGCAGGCCTGGCAGGTACTGCGGCGCAGATATGCACTTTTGCTGAGTGTTATCCCAACGGCCACCTTCGCCAGCTTTGGAAAAAACAATCTGGTCTACGATGTAACGAGCCAACACTTCACCGTTCGTGCGGTTGATAGCGATCACAGGGGCATACTGGAGAACGTCCAGCTCAATCGTGCCGATCTCAAATTCGCCCTGCACGGTGTCAACGATCGGCCGATTTCGGATTGACCGTCCCAAATACGCTATGGCGAAAGCGTGACCAGATTCGATCATTTCTAACTTATACTGTCCCTCTAGTCCGCCCCTCAGTCTCCCACGTACGTAAAGGCTTCGCTTGTCGAACGCGCCAAGTTTCATAAAGCGCATGGTATTGTTGCAGCTGTCGACACAATACAGGACGAGCGGCAAGCACGGTTTCTGTGCGTGAAGGCAACCCCGCTTTGGAATCAAAGCCGCTTCGAATGGCGGTTCAGCCGAGGCTGCTGTCGTCACAGATGTCAGCGACAAGGCAGTTATCAATCCCAAAACCAAGTGCCGCATCACAGCAACATTCCTAGGATCGCCCACTACTCCACCGTCACCGACTTCGCCAGGTTGCGCGGTTGGTCCACGTCTGTGCCTTTCACCACCGCGGTGTGATAGGCGAGCAGTTGCACCGGGATCGAATAGAGCAGCGGGGCGACGAACGGGTCGGCTGTTGGCACTTCGATGTGTGCCCACACCTTGTCGCCCGCGCGTTCCAGTCCGCGCTTGTCGGAGATGAGGATCACCTTGCCCTTGCGCGCCATCGTTTCCTGCATGTTCGAGATCGTCTTTTCGAACAGCGCGTCGTGCGGCGCGAGCACGACCACCGGCACATCCTCGTCGATTAGCGCAATCGGGCCGTGCTTCAGCTCACCGGCGGCGTAGCCTTCGGCGTGGATGTAGGAAATCTCTTTCAGCTTCAACGCGCCTTCGAGCGCAATCGGGTACGCAAGCCCGCGGCCCAGATAGAGCACGTCGCGCGCCTTCGCTAGTTCGTGCGCGAGGCTCTGATAAACAGCGTCCTGCGCCAGCAGCGTCAGCATGTGACGCGGCACTTCCATCAGCGCCTGCGTCAGGCGCGCCTCGTCGGCGGGCGTTACGCCGCCGCGCGCACGGCCCGCCGCAATCGCGAGCGACGCCAGCAAAGCCAACTGACACGTGAACGCCTTCGTCGAAGCGACGCCGAGCTCCGGCCCCGCATGCGTCGGGAACACGATCTCGGACTCGCGCGCGATCGAACTCATCGGCACGTTGACGATTGAGGCGATATGCTGCCCCTGATCCTTGCAATAGCGCAGCGCCGCCAAAGTGTCTGCCGTCTCGCCCGACTGCGACACGAACAGCGCGAGGCCCCCACGCGGCATCGGTGCTTCGCGGTAGCGGAACTCGGACGCGACGTCGATCTCGACCGGCATGCGCGCCAACTTCTCGAACCAATACTTCGCAACCAGCGTCGCGTAAGACGCCGTCCCGCACGCCACCATCGTCAGCTTCGGCAACGTTGCAAAATCGAATGGCATCTTCGGCAGCGCCACGGTCTGTGCGACCGAGTTGATGACGCTGTGAAGTGTGTGACCCACGACCTCCGGCTGCTCGAAAATCTCCTTCGCCATGAAGTGGCGGTGCGAGCCCTTGTCGACGAGGCTCGCCGACACCGTCGTGATTTGCACCTCGCGGTTCACGGGCCGGTCGTGCGCGTCGTAGATCGCGACACTGTCCGCACGCACGACAGCCAAGTCGCCATCTTCCAGATAAGCGATCTTGTTCGTCAGCGGCGCGAGCGCGAACGCGTCGGAGCCTAAATACATCTCCTTGGTCCCGAACCCGACAGCAAGCGGCGGTCCGCTGCGCGCGCCGACGATAAGCCCCTCGTGATCTTTGAAGATGATCCCGAGCGCGAACGCGCCGCGCAGCCGCCGGATCGCCTGTGTCGCCGCCTTCACCGGCTCAAGACCTTGGTTCAAATACTCCGTGATCAGATGGACGGAGACTTCCGTGTCGGTCTCCGTGTGGAACTTGTGCCCCTTCGCCTCAAGCTCCTCGCGCAGCTCGCGAAAATTCTCGATGATGCCGTTGTGCACGACAGCGACGCGATCCGACGCATGCGGATG